>JBBTYJ010000015.1:0-68092 GCA_038061835.1 Patescibacteria group bacterium
CCCTATCGTCTATCGGCTAGGACACATCCTTCTCAAGGATGGAAGCGGAGTTCGATTCTCCGTAGGGTCATAAATTGATATTTGGTTCAACTACAACTACGTCGTCTATATCACAGACACCGCTGACACAGGCTAGTTCCGCCTTCTGATCGAGTTCATTGGTGGTTTCGTAAGTCACGATCTTTGAAAAATCGATGTCTTCAAAACGCTTACTCAATTCCTTATATGTTTTTTCATCAATTGTTTCATATGGCGCAAGCTTGTAGATGTGATTGTCTCGCGGCAGAAAAGCTAATCCTCCAATGATATCCCAATTTTTATAAATCCAATTAGCCACATCTATCCATTCGTCCTCACTAATAGAAATGGTAGTCGAAGGGTTATGTTCCGTAAAATTCTCTTTGACCATTTTCCAATATTCCAATTGTTCAAGCGCCGTCTGATCATTTTTAAAGATAGCGCGATCCGGAGCCTTTACCGGGAAATCCAAAACAAAGGTGGTGGCACTCTCCATGGTCTGACCAACTTCTGGATGAAATGGCACGCCCTGATCACGAAGCATTATAAAGAGCGCATCGGTAGAAGCAATACGTACACGTCTAATATAGTAAGAAGAATGTCTCGGATGAATACCGGAAGAACAATCAACCGTTTGTGAAAGATTTCCTGATGGTTTAATACATGTCACGCAAGTGGATTGACTGACACCAAATCGTTTGGCGTATATTTTATTTATTTTTATGGCTTCATCACGTAACTTGCGCATAACTTCTGGGTTTCGTACGGCCTGACAATCCCATTGCCCGGAAATTGAAACGCCGAGAAGAGCTTCTTTTTTACAATTTCTTTTCCATTCTTTAGAAAGATAAGGAAAATTGGTAAGTGATGCTTGATACGTACCTAAAATAGTAGCAATCCTGATTTTGCGCAGTAAAGTAGCTTTTGTATCTTCCATACGCGCAACAATTTCCGATAAATTACAGAATTGTTTGGATTGTAAAATAATCTCTCCGCACGGATTACCTCCCCAGCGCGGCATTGTTTCGGGGGTAAATTGAGTTAAACGACGTTTAGGCAAGATGGATGATAAACTGCCGCGATTATATATACCTCGTTCGCCGGAACCAGATCTCATAAGAGCGAGCCATTCCTCCATAAATTCAGTATTTGTGGGCTTGGTCTCATAAACAGCCGAATTGTTAGCGAGCATTCTTTGCGGATCCGTGTGCCAAAATTGCCCTTTCTTGGAATCACGAATGGCGTTATCTTCCAAATCAGAAAGGGAAATCATGGCGCTTCTGCGAACACCTCCCGCTACAACAATACTGCCTATTTCGCAGATAATATCGTGAGCATCAATATTTTCCAGGCGTTTACCCTGTCGAGCCAGCATTCTCCTCTTAGTGAAAGCCAACAATTCACGCAAGGGTTCCTGTCCCGATGCTTTACCACCCATAGTTTTGAGACGTGCGCCCGCAGGACGAATTTGAGAAAAATCAAAATCTATATCCAAACCATTGGCCCATGTTTCCATACCTAGCGTTAACGCATCACACCAACCCTCTTTACTGTCAGCAATAACAAAGATAGGTAATTTTTTACCAGTTTGACGTTTGATCTGTGGCAACTTCTGAATATTTTCACTTTCAACCGACCAACCAACACCTGTACCGGACATGGAGATATACATAATTTCTGCAAAATCTCGGAATTTTTCCGGAGCGATATAAGAACAATTGTACGCGCAGATATTGTTAACGCGCGCGGCATTGCCGGCAAATTGTAAGAGTCGCATAGATGGCATGGCCTCCTGTTTCAAAATTGCTTCTCTAACTTCGGCATACTCGGACTCTTTTAACTTCTTTCCGAGATTCTCTTTCATAAAATCTACATATCGATTAACTGTTTCGACCCAAGCCTCTCTACGATGTTCTTCTGAAATCCATTTGGAGTAAGTGCGATAGTAAATAAATTCACCAAGTTTGTTTCTAAAATATTTTTTACTTTCTTCGACAAGTTTTTTAACTTTTTGCGGAACCTCAATACCCTTGTATCGAAGTTTAGTTCTCTCTTCTCGGTAAAGAATGTAAGCCTTGGCAGTAGCTAAAAACTTTTGAATCATGAGTTCTGCCTCAACCAAATCTTGTACCCCCTCAACTGTTGGGACAACAACAGATCCATCCTCTTTTGGTATCAACAATTTCTGTAAAACTGCTTCTGCCACCCTTTCCGGCGCGCCATTTACAAATTCGTGGGCGGCATGCATGGCCTTTTCTACCGCACGGACAATTTTATTGATATCAAAAGACACAGTTGAGCCGTCTCGTTTGATAATTGATGAAATTTTTTGTGATTTACGGACGGAAGCAGATTTTTTCATAACGTAATATGTGATCGTCTGGTTATTTTTATAATTGTCAGTACATTATAAAACATATAAACATTTTTATGTAAGAAAAAAAGGTGGAGAACTCGTTGCAAAACAAAAATGACTTCAACGCAAGGGTCAATTCCTGTTTTAAGACGATAAAAAGACCAGTATAGCCGTTAGGAAGTCAGTAAGGTGTCGATTACTTCTTTTACCATGACTCCATCGGCCCTACCTTTGAGTTCTTTCATCACCATACCCATGAATTTATTTTTCTCCGATACTGGTGGTAAAGATTTAGACTTTATATATTTTTCTATTTCGCCCCGAGACATTTGAACCGGAAGATAAGTTTCCAAAATGATGAGCTCCGATTTTTCCGCCTCTACCAAATCCTTCCGACCACCCTTTTCAAATTGTTCTAAAGAATCTTTTCGCTGTTTAACTGCTCTTGAGATGACAATAAGAGCCTCGTCATCCGATAATTCTTCGTTTGGTTTGCGTTTCTTGGATATGGCTTCATTAGTAAAGGAAGCGAGTAGACCACGAATCACACTCAGACGCACGGCGTCTTTCGCCTTCATAGCTACGACCATCTGACTTTTAATATCTTGGTGCAATGACATGTTATAATCTTATCATGGATTTAACTTTAATCATTCTTTTAGTTCTGGTTATATCAAACATTGCTTTGTTCTTTATTCTTTTGCGACCCAAAAAAGAAGTGGCAGAAAATAAAAGTGAAGGTTTAATCTTACTTCAAAATCAGATGCAAGATTTGAATAAGATGGTCAATGAAAATATTAAAGATATTATCAAGGGTGTAACCAAACTTGATGAAACCAATCGACAAGTAATTTCTTTTGCGGATCAACTGCAATCACTTCAGGATATTCTAAAAAATCCCAAACAACGCGGGGTTCTTGGCGAATATTATTTAGAAACATTACTTAAAAATGTTTTGCCACCCGGCTCATACCAAATGCAATATGCTTTCAAGGATGGCACGATTGTTGATGCGGCGGTTTTTGTAAAAGATAAAATTATTCCCATTGACTCAAAGTTTTCCCTAGAAAATTACAATCGCATTATTGAAGAAAAAAATGAAACGGAGAAAGAAAAGCTTGAAAAAGCTTTTGTGGCCGATCTTAAAAATCGCATCACCGAGACTGCTAAATACATCCAACCGGGGCAGGGAACTATGGATTTCGCCTTCATGTTTATTCCCCACGAAGCTATCTATTATGATTTGATTATCAATAAAATAGGCGCCCTTAAAGAAGATTCGGAAACTCTCATCCAGCGCGCCGCCTCCAAATATCATGTCTTAATAGTCTCACCAACTTCATTTCTGGCATATCTCCAAACAGTGCTGCAAGGGCTTAATGCGCTTCATATAGAAGAGAAGGCGCAAGAAATTATAAGGCGAGTAGAGGAACTTGGCCGACACATTAAGAGTTATGAAGAATATTACGCCAAACTCGGAAATTCTCTTTCTACAACCATCAATCACTATAATTCCGGTTATAAGGAGCTGGGGAAAATGGACAAAGACGTATTGCGTATTACGGGCACTGGGGCAGGACTTGAACCGTTGACTTTGGAAAAACCTTCAGTAGAATAGGCATCCTATGGCCAAGACTCCAACAACAACAAAAACAACCAAAAAGACCGCTCTTAAGGCCATTGCCAAACCCGATAATAAGGCGCTTTATGCCGTCTTTGCCTCCGGTGGCAAACAGTATCGTGTAGTGGTAGGGGACAAGGTCAAAATTGAAAAACTCAACGATAACCAAAAGGAGGGAGATAAGCTTACTTTTGATAAAGTTCTTTTGGTAGATGACGGGATAAGCGAGGCTACTATTGGTACTCCTTTCATAAAAGGCGCGGAAGTCAAAGCCACCTTAAAAAAAATTGCTCGATATAAAACAATCGATGTTATCAAATATAAACAGAAATCCCGTTATTTCAAAAAATACGGTCATCGTCAACCTTACTTTGAAATTCAAATAGATTCAATTAAATAAAAAGTCAGTAGATTATTTAGTCCGATGCAAGAAAGCGTTTTTGAGAGTTTCTGGGTCAGCATACTCAAGTTCAGCACCAGTTGAGAGTCCCTTACCTAAAGTGGTAAATATCAAGGGTAGCCCTTGATATTTTTGTTTGATAAATTCAGCGGTATTCTCTCCGTCAAGATTGGCGTTCATAGCTAAAATAATTTCTTTAATACTTTTATCATTCTTGATCCGTGATTCTAAATTCTTGATTCTTATCCTCTTCTCAGGTTCTTTTTCAAGAATCGGGATAACACCTCCTAAAATAAAATAATATCCTTTATAGCCGCCGCTTCGTTCCACCGCTTCAAAATCAATATCTCTTGGCACAATCATAAGCATTGAATTATCTCTGGAATTATCGGAGCATATGGCACAAATTTTGGATTCATATCCATTCTTAGCGTAATATCGCATGCATTTCTCACATTGGATAATTTCTTTTTTTATACTTTGAATTGCTTTTATTAATTCACTGGCATAGTCGCCGTTTCTAGAAAGAAGAAAGTACACGAAACGTTTGGCCTGTCTCGGCCCGATACCCGGAAACCGAGCGAATATTTCCGATAATTTATCTATTGAATTCATCCTGTTAAAGACTCTCGAATTCCTCTTCCGCTTTACCGTAATTGGAATAATCTATTTCAACAAAAGTATTAAAGCGAGTGTGATAGTCAAGAGTGGCCACACCAAGAGGACCGTTTCTATGTTTAGCAATGATCAGTTCTTTTCTTTGAACTTCTTTCATTTTCCCGTGCTCATCGCGAATATCATCTTCTCCCGAATGAATAAACATCACCAAATCGGCATCCTGTTCAATTGAACCGGAATCTCGCAGGTCAGAAAGCTTTGGTTTACCGCCACGGGTTTCTACCGCGCGGGAAAGTTGAGAAAGCGCTACCACCGGAATATTGAGTTCGCGAGCCAGATGCTTGAGCGAGCGAGAAATTTCCGTAACTTGCTGAACCATAGAATCGTTGACACGCGCAGTCGAAGGCGCCATGAGTTGAAGATAGTCAACAATCAAAAGTTTGAGACCTTTTTCAATTTTTAATTTACGCGCGGCCGAACGCATTTTCATAATAGTATTACCGGGTTGATCGTCTATGTAGATAGGAGTGCGCGAGAGATCGTCGAGCGCGTCACGAATATTTTTAAAAACATCATCACGCCAAGTGCCCGTTTGAACGCGTACCCCCTTGCGAATAATCGAGGAATCTGTACGTGATTGAGCAGCCACAATACGGTCAACAAGTTGATCAGCGCTCATTTCAAGAGAGAAGATGCCTACTGGAGTTTGATGCAGGCTGGCGGTTCTTCTGGCGATATCGAGAGCCAGAGCAGTCTTACCAACCGAAGGACGAGCGGCAATAATGATAAGATCAGAGTTTTGAAAACCGCCTAAAATATCATCGAGAGATTTAAAGCCCGTCGGCACACCTCGTAGTTCGTGTTCCGCCGAAGAAAGTTTTTCAAAACGTTCGTAAGCCTCGGCCAATAGCGGCACCAGATCTCTAAAACGCGCCGAACCGGCGAAACGTTCGGTAATATCAAACACCTTTTTCTCAGCTTGATCCAAAATTTCTTCTAGATCACCGGCTTCATTAAAACCTAAATGAGAGAGATGCTCTGAGGCTTCAATGAGTTGACGCATCATATACTTCTTCATCACAATTTCGGCGTAATGTTTGGCATTAGCCGAAGATGGTACCGCAGAGGAAAGTTCGGTTAGATATGTCACGCCGCCAATACGTTCGAGCAAATCCTTCTCCTTAAGTCTCGAGGATAGAGAAAGAATATCTATCGGTTGATGCTTGCTAAAAAGTTCTAGCATCGTCTCAAATATCGTCTTGTGTTTTTCAAAATAGAAAGAGATCGGTGTAACAATATCTAAAACATCATAAATAGCATCGGGTCGAAGCATGATCGAACCAAGTAAAGCCATTTCTGCTTCCATACTATGAGGGGGAATGCGCAAGCCCGTATTTATTTCTTGAGAAATCGTTTGCATAACACTATGCTACCAGTCTGGCTTTCCGCCGCAAACTGGAAAAAGTTGAAAAGTCAGGGTGTAAGTTGGGGAGAACCTGGTGGTTCGACATTAATCTTATGAGGATTATTTTTTCTGTCTAAATATCCCAAATAGCAAGGTTAAACCTTGCTCCACAAAAAGAATGTGGTATTCTCCTAGCAGGTAGTTCACGAATTAATGTTAAGGAGGAAACGACAATGACAGAAGACACAATTCTTAAGATGTTGGGCGTGATAGGGATTATTTTACTGATTGCTTTGGCAATCAAGGGAATCTACCGGCGATACAAGATGAATGGGACGCTAGATGAGAAAGAGGGGAGACAACTCAAAAATAGAAAAACGGTAATATATCGACGAGACAATTAGAGAAAAAGAGGAATTGGGTATTGGTTGATAGAAACAACTTCGACCCTCGGTTTGTCCAAATTTATTTAGGTAAACCGGGGGTTGTTTTTTATATTTAAATATCAAGGTTTAACCTTGCTCTAAAGGTCGATTATTGATATAACTTTTGTATGTCCACACGAGTTCCATTTGGCACTGGGGAGTGGTATCACTGTTACTGTCGTGGCGTTGATAAACGCAAAGTATTTTTAGAATCAAAAGACTATGAAAGATTTATTCTTTCTATGCATGCTGGAAATGGCCCATTAGCCGTACATCTCTCAAATATTTTGAGAAATAAAAAATTTAATGAGATTCTTACAACACTTTTTCAGAATGAACATCTGGTTGATATTGGAGCATTTTGCCTTATGCCAAATCATTTTCACTTACTGCTTAAAGAAGTGGAGGAAGGTGGTATATCGCTTTTTATGCAAAAGGTTTTAACGGGATACACTATGTATTTTAATGAGAAATATGAGCGGAAGGGTGCCTTATTTGCAAATACCTATAATTCTCGACATATTTTTGATGACAGATACTTTAAGAAAGTTATAGCCTATATACATCTGAACCCGGTCGAGTTAGATGAAATAAATTGGAAGGTGGGAAGTGGGGATATTAGAAAAATAGAAAAAAGACTACGTAATTATAAATACTCGAGTCTCTCTGCCTTTACAGATATCGAAAATCCAAGCAACTCTATTATCTCTGGTTCGGTTTTAGAAATATTTGACTCACTTCCATCAATCAGAGAAATGCTGGCAGACGCTCAAACTTATTATCAAGAACAAAATATCAAGGTTTAACCTTGCTCAAAGATGGCTAGCTAAAGTTTGGAAATTTGGGGGCCTGAAGCGGTGTCTTCTATTATAAAACCGAGGTTCTTTATTTTTTCACGGAGCTCGTCAGATTTAACATAGTCACCAGTCGCACGAGCAGATTCGCGATCCTTAAGTAATTGCTCGATTTCCCTTGGAAGATCTTTTACTTCAAATTCATTATTTTCCAGATTCAAACCGAGCACCTTATCAAAATTCGATAAAGTCATTTTTTTATCAGCTAGAGAAATAGACTCATCCTTGACTAATTTCCAGACAACAGCTAAAGCCTCCGGAGTATTGAGATCATTTTCAATAGCTTCTGTAAATTCCTTTTTATATTGATTGTTTACTTCTCCGTTCTCATATCCAGATGAATTATAAAATTCTTTTAATTTACGATAGGCATTCCCGGCGGCTTCGAGCGCTTCCCAAGAAAAATTAGTGGGTGTGCGATAATGTGAGTTTAATAAAAAATACCGGAAGGCTAGGGGACTGAAACCTTTTTTAATTATTTCAGAGAGGTAAACGACATTACCTTCGGACTTTGCCATCTTTCTTGCCCCTCGGAGCTTCAGCGAAGTGGGGTCTCCGGAAATTTGCAGATGGGCGCGATGGAGCCAATACTTCGCAAACGGAATCCTACCAGTAGCCGCTTCGGATTGAGCGATCTCATTGTTGTGGTGTACTGGAATATGTTCAATGCCGCCGGTATGAATATCTATTTGCTCTCCAAGAATTTTAATAATCATAGCTGAACATTCGATATGCCAACCCGGGAAACCTTGACCCCATTCGCTCGTAAAACCAAGATTATCGTTGAATTTCCATAGGGCAAAGTCCTTAGAACTATGTTTCTCAGGATTTATGGAAACTCGCGCCTGGGTATCCGTCGATTCAGAAAGGCCGCCCAACTTGCCGTACTCGGGAAATTTCGACGTATCAAAATAAATGCCGTCACTTGTCCGATAAGTGAATTCTTTTTCTTCCAGAGTTTTGATCAAGGCAATTTGATCCGAAACATAGTCGCTGGCATAAGGAAAAACTGTTCCATTTGTCTTGATGTTTAACTTTCCAATATCATCCAGAAAAATGCCACCATATTTGTGAGCAAGGACCTGCATATTTGCAAGAGTGGGGGAGAGCCCTTCATTCTTTAAACCTTTAGCCATTTTGTCTTCCCCTTCATCCGCATCAGAAGTCAGGTGTCCAAAATCGGTTATATTAATGACTTGTTTTGTTTTGAAACCACAATACTCAAGCGTTCGACGCAAGATATCGGTAAATACAAACATGGAAAGATTGCCGATATGCTGAGTACCGTAAGCCGTCGGGCCACAATGATACATTTTGACTTCACTTGCCCTGATTGGTTCGAAGACTTCTAATTTCCCTGTTAGAGTGTTATGCAATTTAATAGCCACATATGTATTATATGATACAATTCTTGAAATGGAATTTTTAAAAAGACATACTGCCCTCCTGATACTCGGAACAATTATAGCTATCGCCTCGTTTAATCTCGGCTTTAATGCAGGAGAAAAAAGTCTTTCCACCACAGTAGTCGGAATAGAAAACATGACGGAAGGCGAGCCGTCTAACGTAGACTTTGCCCCCTTTTGGAAAGTGTGGAATCTTATCAATACAAAATATGTACCCACCAGCACCACGACCAAAGATGTCAACAGCCAAGAAAAGGTTTGGGGCGCTATTCAGGGTTTGACCAATTCACTCGATGATCCATATACAGTTTTCTTTCCTCCTGTAGAATCGGAGCTTTTTGCATCGGATATCCGCGGTAACTTCGAAGGAGTGGGGATGGAAATAGTTGCCAAAGAGGGAGCAATTACCGTTGTCGCGCCACTTAAAAATTCCCCGGCAGCCAAGGCCGGCATCATGGCTGGTGACAGAATTATTAAAATAGAAAACAAGGAGACCAGCGGTCTTTCCACCGAAGAAGCCGTTCAACTCATACGCGGACCAAAGGACACTCGAGTGACCCTAACAATCTTTAGAAACGGTATTAAAGAACCTTTTGAAATAAAAGTAATACGTGATGTCATAGATGTCCCAACCATTAATACCAAAAAATTGCCGGGAGGAATTTTTGTCATTGAGCTCTATAATTTTTCGGCTCAATCTCCCAATCTTTTTCGTCTCGCCCTGCGCGAATTTATCCTATTAGGTGATAACAAATTAATCTTGGATCTACGCGGTAATCCGGGCGGATATCTGGAGGCGGCGATTGATATGGCCAGTTGGTTCTTGCCTTCGAGCAAAGTGATAGTTAGAGAGGATTTCGGATCATCACGAGAGGAAAAAATCTACCGCAGCAAGGGTTATGATATATTCAACGAATCTTTAAAACTTGTCATCCTGGTTGATGGAGGTTCCGCCTCCGCCTCAGAAATATTAGCAGGTGCCTTATCTGAACAGGGTAGGGCGATTTTGGTCGGAGACAAGACTTTCGGCAAGGGATCTGTTCAAGAGCTGATAGACATCACGGCAGACACTTCGCTGAAAGTTACTATTGCCAGATGGCTAACTCCAAACGGCGTATCTATCTCCAAAAATGGCATCGAACCAGAGTATCTTGTTAAATATACTCTGAAAAATAGAGAGGCCGAACACGATCCACAACTTGAAAAAGCTATTGAAATTTTAAAACAATAGTTCAATCAATTCACCATAAATGAAAATCATTTTACTCAAAGATATAAAAGGGGTAGGGAAGAGGTTTGAAGAAAAGTCTGTTTCAAACGGACACGCCATGAATTTTCTCATTCCTAAGAAATTGGCAGTACCTGTCAGTCCAGTATCTTTGAACATGGTAAGACAAATGAAAGAGCAGAGTGAGAAACAGAGAGCAGAAGAAGAGAAGGAAATAAATGAAAAACTATCGAAGCGACAAGAAAAACACGAGGTACTTGAGAAATTTAGACAGACCAGTCTCGCCGAAGCAGAGTCTAGACGGGAACAACGTGCAAAACCTTCTTCTTGATAATTTTGTTATCGAAATGAATCTTGCGCTTGTAACTAATGGAAACTAAACCGTTTCTCACAGCAAATAGAGTGTGATCCTTGCCCATTAAGACATTCTTGCCGGCTAGAAAATTTGAGCCACGTTGACGCACCAAAACAGAGCCCGCTTGGGCCAGACCGCCGGGCGAGACCTTCACACCGAGATATTTCGGGTTAGAATCGCGGCCGTTTTTAGTTGTACCTGCGGACTTTTTATGTGCCATAATTAAGTTGCATGAGTTTACAGGATATCTGGAATAAAATCAAGCCCCAATCTCAAGTAGAGATCATCAAACTCGATGAGAATGGGGGAGTAGAATCTTTTCCTCTATTTAAGAAACTCTTCTTATCTACCGTCATAATGTTGGTCGCCTTGTTATCTTTCGGCATTGGACGGTTATCTGTGATGGGGAAGAGAGAACCGATCAGAATCGAATATGATTCAGAAATGTCCAATACTCCACTCCAAATTTCAAATGAACAAACGGCCTCGGTCATACAAGGAGTACCGAAATCTAATAATGAAGTAATTGTGTCCAAGAATGGCGCCCGTTATCATTATTCACATTGTGCAGGCGCCAAGCAGATTAAAGAAGCAAATAAAATCGTCTTTGCCTCACCTGCAGCGGCCGAAGCCGCGGGTTATACTCTGGCAGCCAATTGTGTGCCCAAACCATAGAGGACCAGATAAGCAATATATGGCTTAATTGAGCCATTTTAGAAATATTTCACCATTTAAATTGGTTGACTTCAAGGGTCAGGTATGATAGTATGTAGGTAAGTCAGCAGGTGCTGGCTTTTCATTTAGGAGAGCTTGTTCCGCCACGATGGAACAAATTACGGAAACAGCCACCTAAAATTAGAAATTTAATTTACTGTTATTTTACAGCTTACGACCATTAGTCTTCTCTTAAGCTTCTCATCTGGAGCCGCCGCAGTATTACCCGCGATACCATCGCTCGTAATGCCTGTGATTGGCCCGGAGGTAACGGTAGAGCCGGTGCCTAAAGAAGTAAAAGCTGAAGATTATCAGCCGATTACAGATTCGAAGAATGTCGAGAAATTCATCAATGATTATTTTGCCGATATTCCCGTTCTGGCCCATATTGCCAAATGTGAGTCGCGCTATCGCCAATTCAACTCGAATGGCGAAGTGTTAAGAGGGGAGAAGAACCGATACGACAGAGGTGTGATGCAGATTAATATCCTGTATCATGAAAGAACTGCGGAAGAAATGGGATTAGATATTCACAACATAGATGACAACGTTGCTTATGCTCGTTATCTCTATGAGAAACAGGGCGCTAAGCCTTGGTTATCTTCCTCAAAGTGTTGGGCAAACTTCACTCAATCTGAAATCGCTAGAGGTTAATACCTCAACAAACCCCGCCATCACTGGCGGGGTTTGTTTTGTATAAATAAACGGATTGGATGGAAACTTTTAAATTTAGTACTATCTTAGGAATGAATACAGAGATTGAAGCAAAATTCACTCGTATTGACCCAAGAAACGTAAGAAAACGTTTAATCGAGTTAGGCGCAAATTTAAAACAACCCGAAAGATTAATGCGAAGGAAAAATTACGATTATGGCGATAATCGGTTAAGAAAGGTCGGGGGTTGGATTCGTCTACGAGATGAGATAAATAGAGTGACACTTGCTTATAAACAACTGGATGATCGGACACTTTACGGAACTAAAGAAATTTTAATAACCGTGGAAAACTTTGAAGAAACGGCAATTTTTTTGACAACCATAGGTTTACAAATAAAATCCTACCAAGAAACAAAAAGGGAATCGTGGTTGTTAGAAGAAGTAGAAGTGGAAATTGATACATGGCCCTGGGTTCCGTCATTTGTGGAAATTGAAGGAAAAGATGAAGAGAGTGTTAAAAAAACTGCCAAAATTTTAGGATTCGACTGGGGGGTGGCAAAACACGGTAGTGTAGAAAATGTTTATCAAGAGATATTTGATGTTACGGAAGAAGAAATAGATGGATGGAAAGAAATTGTTTTCTCGCCAATACCTGCATGGCTAGAAATCAAACGTAGGGGATAGAACTCTTGAATTTGATTACATGTCGCACAATATACCTTTTACGACTCTAAGATAGCTTTAAATGAACTTCGATTATATTACATTTATAATACGCTATAGCATAAATTAGATGTATTCTCTTTCATGCATCCTCGGATCACAATTTAATTAATTATTAAAATTTTCCCTGATTAAAGATCGGATAATTAAAAACTAAAAATACAACCTCCCTCTCCCCTATTTTGAAGGATAGATAGGGAAGTTTTAACATTTGATTTTATGAAAATTTCTGTTAATATAGCTTCAGAATTAGCAAAGTTCTACGTTACTTTCGGATTGAAAAAGGAGAAAGTCAATGGAACAGACAGAGAGTCTTTATGTTAATAAGACTAATGTACACCTTGAAACACCTGATTATCGACTGTTTGCAAAACCGTACGGGCCCCTTTATCCAGAAGCCACCGGGAGGATTTTTAGACTTGAGCACCATGAATCCTCACCATCAAGTGTTTCCTACATTAAATCGATCGCTCCTATTATCTTTGACTTTAAGATAAGCGAAGAGTTACCAGTCAAAGTATACTACGAAGCAATGATTGATAATGAAAGAGTACTCATGGTTCGAATCGAGTATGGACAGTATGAACGTCTCATCGACCTTCAGAAAAGGAATGGGAACTGGCTCCTTTTGTTTCTTTGCACACCAAGATGCCTATTAAGTGAGGGGGCTAAAAGAGCTAAACTCATCATGATCATGCTTGATTCAGAGTATGCTTTCCGAGAAGACATGACGGCGGAAGAAAGGGATGCACTAGATGTTGAACGTCAGTCATTCGCGATGCGAATGGGCTGGACGCAAATGAGTATCCCCGAACTAGAGAAACAGTGCAAAACACTGACCGACAAGCTGCCATACTAATAAGTCGTAAGTCTTGAAGGGGTCGCTACTATGGGAGGAGTGGCGACCTTTTTTATTTATCCAAAAGGCCGGTCCACCACTTGAAAGTAAAAGTCATCAATAGATAAGCCGGTAGATAGATAGGTACCAAAATAAAAAACAAGATTAGGCGCACTGTCTTCATGAATATTTTCATCCCGTTAGAAGTTTACTTCTCATAATATTACCACTATGACTCAAACTTGTTGAACTTCTAACGGGATTCATACAGATTGCTTAGCTGACCAAAGTGACATAATCATTCGCCAAATAAACATAACTGCCGGTTTGATATAAAACCAAACTATATTTAACACATCTTTTACATAATTTATGGTATTTTTCCCTTGTTCCGAGTTGGCTACGTCAATAATAGACCAATTCAAGAAATATTTAAGGAGCGCTAAAGCAATAATGATAAGTATCAGCCAACTGACAAAACCCTTATTTCTCGGCATATTCTCCATTCTACTCCTCGACAAAGCTCGGAGCAAGTTAAAGAACCGGTAAGTAAGCAAGAGGATCGAGATACGCATCTCGTCCTTTCGCAATCGGGACAAAGACCTGTTTACATCCGATACTGGTAGTGAATTGTCTAATCTCCACACCTTGTGACGCAAAGAGTCCGACGTGGAGATGCGGACCCTTGGAATACCCCGAACCATTTACTCCAGGCACCCCGCCTGAATAGCCAATCATCTGCCCCACGCTCACCTCTTGACCTTTTGGCACTAATGAAGCAGATAGATGGGCGTAAATACTCGTTAGGCCATTATCGTGTTTTATTAGTATCCAGCGACCATACGAATAACAGCCTTTCTGGTTATCCGTATTACCAATACCTTCGATTACACCAGCAAGCATTGAACGCACCGGAGTACCCATGGAGGCTCGAAAATCAAGACCATTATGAAAACAGTCAGCGCTGCCATAGATACTGCAATCCGACCTGCCAAAAAGACCTGTAATAAACACATTATCCAAAGGCCAATCCAAAATGCCGCCCTTGGGTTTAGGAAAAAGAGATGGGTCAAGCGTAATACGTAGTTCTTGTTCCAAGCGATCAAGATCAGCTTCTGACTCTTTCTGTCGCGCTATGTTTGCTTGGATAAGTTTCTGATATTCCACTTCTTTGTTTTTTGTCTCAGTGAGAAGTTTTGCCTTTGCCTTCTGATTCTCTTCAACGACCGACTTTTGTCCACTTAACTGTCCACGCAAACTCACTTGTTCCTTTTTTATTTTCTCTTTCTCCATTTTTTGTTGGTTGAGTATCCTACGAGTCTCGCGTAAGGCGGTAATTTCTTCTTCCAGACGAGCATTCAGACCTGCAAGTTGACTCCCATCCCTCCAAATATCCGATAATCGGATAGAGGCCAGTATTTGGAGGATTAACGGACTAGAATCGTAATCGGATAAGGAAGTGAGAGTATTGGCAATCGCCGCTCTATGCGTGATAATCTGTTTCTCTTTCTCGCTCATGGCATTCTCAAGCGAACGGATGGTCAAATCGGCGGAAGTAATTTTCGACTGAGTAATGCTGATATCTTTGGCAAGCTTCTTTTTGGTCGTATCGAGCGATTTAACAGCGCTGCCGAGAGTCTGACTTTCTTTATTGATTTCATCAAGCTCCACTTGAAGCTTCTTCTGTTCTTCAACGAGCACTTCTCTATCTCTTCTCACCCGTTCTATTTGTTGTTCCAGTTCGCTTGGATTAGCGGCATTTAGGACAAACGGTATAATCAAAAAGATAATAAAAATACTAATGAATCTCTTGTTCATCCCGTTAGAAGTTTACTGATAATAAAATCTTTACCAAACTTTATGAGAGCTGAACTTCTAACGGGATTCATTTATTTCTGATTTTACCAAGATTGAAATGTTTTCGATTTACCCAAGCTAGTTTTTTTTCGTCGAAAATTGCACCTCCTTTATGAACTTTCGAGAAATCAAAAACATTTATCAATTCATCAAGAGTAAAAATTTCCTGCTCCGTACCCGGATTCCAACCCAAGAGAGCCAAGTAGTTAATAATAGCCACAGGTAAATATCCTTTTTGTCTATAATAATCAAGCGAAACTGATTCCCCGTGCTTGCGTTTGGAAAGCTTTGATCTATCCGGAGCCAAAATCAGAGGGAGGTGCGCATAGATTGGCCGTGGCGCGTCGATTGCCTCCTGAATCAGAATCTGTCTCGGAGTGTTGGAGATGTGGTCCTCGCCGCGGATCACATGTGTAATCTCCGCTTCAAAATCATCAACCACAACCGCTAAGTGATAAAGGGGTTCGTTAAGATTTTTTGCAATAATAAAATCTCCAAGTTCGGTGGTATCAAACTCTACCTTACCGCGAACCAAATCCTCAAAAACCATTTGTTTATTAGGATTGCGAAAACGCACCACTTCCCTATTCTCACCCTCTGTCTCCGTCGAAATATAGGCCTTATTGATTTGTATTAATTTATTCAAGTGAGATTTGTAAATTTCCGTGCGTTCAGACTGATGCCAAAGCTCGCCATCCCTTTCAAAACCGAGCCATTTGAGACTTTCAAGCATGCTTTCTTCATATTCCTTCTTGGAGCGCACTCTGTCCGTGTCTTCTATTCTAACTACAAAATCTCCACCATTCTGTCTGGCAAATAGATAGTTGAAAAGCGCAGTCCTCACGTTACCGATATGCAGCGGTCCTGTCGGCGATGGTGGAAATCGGGTAATAATTTTTTGATTCATTTCTCTATCTCGTGTTCAAGAGCAATTTTAAGAATTTCTTCGGCAATCAAACGCGCGGCGTTTGACTTATAAAATGCTTTGGCTGCTGTTTTCATTTTTTCGCGTTCGATTTCATTTGTAATCAGCCGTTCAATCTCCGATGCAAGGAGATTAGCCGTAAGATTATTTTCTTCTATTACCTCGCACGCTCCGGCACGAGCGTAGGCAAAGGCGTTCGAATGCTGGTCATGACTGATTTTTTCATTAATAGGCACGATAATTGACGGTACACTCCAAGACGCGATTTCAAAAATAGTTGAACCAGCGCGCGAAATAACCAAAGAAGCCACCCCGGCCGCCATGCGCATTGTCAAAACATTAAGATAATCAAGGGCCCTGTATCTCTCTTTATAAAGAGAGTCAAGAAGAACTGCCTCGCTGGTAGCTCTGACTTCCATAATATTGTTTTTGCCGACCTGATGAATAATTGCGTATTTTTCAACCAAACTCTTAAGATCTTCCAAAATCGTATCATTAATCTTTTGTGCGCCTTGCGAACCGCCAAGTATTAAAATAACCGGAATATTTTCTTCAATTTTTAAAAATTCGCGGGCGCCTGAAGTGATGGGAAGAGCGATTTCCTTACGCACGGGCTGACCGGTATAAGCCACCGCTCCTGCCGGGAAATATCGGACAGCTTCTTTATAAGAAACGGCGACGATCCTGGCAAATTTCCCAGCCCACAAATTTGTCTTTCCGGGAATAGTATCGGACTCGTGGATTACCACTGGAATGCGTAAAAGGCGCGCCGCTACCAACGCGGGGAAACTTGCGTAGCCTCCTTTGCCAAAAACAACATCGGGATAAAGTTTATATACCATGTAGAGCGAGGAAAGAATCCCCCACCCTGTCCTAAATAGATCAACAAAATTAGGGATAAAAATCCACCAATGAGCAGAGCGGCGAATTTTGCCTGCACTATTTTTCTTATAGGTAATACCATTTTCAAAGAGTACTCCGGGATTATACGGAGTGGGAGACATATAAAATAACTCTAGTTCAAGAAGTCTTTTCTCTTTAGTCAGATTATTGAGTTCTTCAGCAATGGAAACTATCGGGTAGAAGTGTCCCCCGGAACCACCACCAGTAAATAAGATACGCATCCCGTTAGAAGTTAATTTTTATAAACTTGTTGGTAAAAAATATCATGGTAAGTAATTTGAAAAAACTTCTAACGGGACGCATTGTTGTTTATTTGGTTCTAGAAATCGAGAGTATTATACCCACTTCAAGAAGAGTGATAAAAAGAGAAGTACCACCATGGCTCACAAAAGGCAACGTAATGCCCGATAACGGGACCACTCCAAGCATAGCGCCGATATTGACGAATGCCTGGGATGTAATCATTATAACAATTCCAACAACTGAGAGTCTAGCAAAAATATTCGTCGTTTCCGAAGCAATTTTAATACCTCGAGTGGCAAAGAGAACGAACATTATCAATAAGAAAACAGAACCCACAAAACCAAATTCTTCGGCCGCCACAGCAAAAACCGAATCCCCTATTGGCTCGGGAAGATAAGTGAATTTCTGAACACTTTGACCAAAACCACGACCAAAGAGACCACCGGAACCGATCGCGATTAGAGATTGCTGGACTTGGTAACTTGCTCCTTGGGCATCCACTTGCATATTTAAATAAGTGGTAATGCGTTGCATAATATACGGCCGCATGAAAGCCAGGAGCCCCAAACCGATAGCGCCACCTAAGATAATCAAAAAGACATAACGCCACTTTCCTCCAGCAGCTATGAACATCGCCATACCAGTAAAAGCAATCATGAGGAAATTATCGGTATCCGGTTGATTTAAAAGAAGCGCTGCCGAGATAACCAAAAGGATAATAAGTGGCAAGAAACCCCGACGAAAAGTTTTTATTCTATCCTTGATCCCGGCAAGCCAAGCCGCGAAATAAACAATAAAAGCCAGTTTTAATATCTCGGAAGTCTGGAAGGAAATACCGCCAAACACAATCCAGCGCCGAGCACCGGCATGTTCGAAACCAATTTCCGGTACTAACACCAAAATATTGAGAATAATAGCTATGATCAGAAGCCAGAAAGCGGACTTCTTCCAGATTTGAACATCCAGACGCGACGCAATTACCATCGCCACAGTACCAGCCAAGAGTCCAAAAATGGTTTGCGAGAAAGCAATACTCGAATAATTTGAATTCTCTTTCGCTAAAAGAGCAAGCGCTGCCGAGCTAAAAATAAAAAAACCAAATACTATTAAAATAATAGAAATAAATAAAAACGATCTATCGACTTTTCGACCATTTAGCATAATTGGAAGAATTATAGCATTCCATCCGTCATACGGGACAGCACTAACTAATGAGAGCCAGTATGACCCCGGTGATAGCGCAGATGACAGAAACTATCCAATAACGCATAACCACTTTCTCTCTCGGCCAACCCAGCGCTTGGAAGTGATGATGAAGCGGAGCAACTTTAAAAACTCTATATCCGTTGAAAAATTTATACACGTAAATCTGGATAAGATCAGAAGCGGTGGTGGCTGCAAGAGGCAGAGCAACAATGGGTAATAGGAGCACTGAATCCGTGAGAAAAGCGATAACCGAGAGAGTAACAGTAAGAGCCATCATTCCCGTTTCTCCCATATAAAAACGCGCTGGCGGGACATTAAACCATAAGAAAGCCAGAATAGCGCCGGCTATGGCGCCGGACAAGGCAGAAATGTCAATCTGATTATTTATGAAAGCAATGATCGCAAAAGCGGTAAAAACGGAAGCGAGCACTCCTCCGGACAAACCATCAATACCATCGATAACGGAAGTCGAGAAGGTGGCCAACATTACAACAATAAAGAAGGGTATAAACCAGATTCCCAAATACCAATCCCCATTAAATGGGATGTGAACAAAATTAAAATCAAGTTTGTAATAGAACCACAAACTGATGACGAGACCAATACCGAGAACGAGAATAGTTTTGACCTTACGATAAACCAACGCATCTTGAGTAAATCGACTTTGGCCATAGATATGTACCAGATCATCTGCCAAACCTATAAACGCAGCCAGGAAGAACGCTCCTAAGGGTACCAGGGTTTGTGATCGTGAGAAGAAGTTGAGTTTTAAAGTTAGATCAGATGGTATTGCCAAAGAGAGAAGATAGATGGCACATACGGCAAAAAGTACGGCCACCCAAATTATCACTCCCCCGACCTTGGGAGTACTCAGTTCGTGTTCGGTATTATGAATATTTTTAAAAGCTTCGGAAGTATTGGCATTCGTCCTCGGCGATCTTTTCCACATCTTGTACCGGTAAAAATATCTGGTAAAGAATGGTGTAATAATAATACCAATAAAGAAAGTAAGAACTGTCGGAAAAATAATTTTAAGAATATCCATTATGGTCTGTGGCCTACGATAAAGACATTGTACCAGATGGCTAACATCAAAAGGAGATAGATTTTTCTTGAGTTATCACTCTGGCCGGAGATATGATCATCTATAAGATTTTTAATAAACGAGATATTCATGTGATTCTGGATATATGGATTATCCAAAATAGTATTATAAATACTTTGCCTCTCTTTCGTAAACCAGTTTCTAACGGGTGTTGGAAAACCAAGTTTCCTTCTCCTGCGCACCGATTCAGGCAAAATTTGTCTAAACGCTTCACGTAAAAGATATTTAGTGATCCCGCGTTTCCATTTAAATCGATCTGGAAGACTCGACGCAAGACGCGCCACCTCAATATCTAGAAATGGCACTCTCAATTCGAGTGAATATGCCATAGTCATTTTGTCAGCCTTGGCCAAAATATCTCCGACAAGCCAAGTATTAATATCAATGTATTGCATTTTGGTCGAATCACTAAAACGAGCAGCTTCCTTGTATAGGTCTCTGATTAAAAACTTTTGCTCTGGTTTATCTTTCCAGAGAGATTTAATTTCTGTTCCATTAAAAACAGAGGCGTTGCCAATATACCATTCTTCAAGTTTTTGACTTGCTCTCGTGGCATAATTTTTACCCCTAAAATCAAAGGGTAATTGGCTAATAAATTTCAAGATAATATTAGGTATCCAAGTAATCCATCGGCGCGCGAAAGGTTCTAAGTAAATATTATAACCGCCAAAGAGTTCGTCCGAGCCCTCGCCGGAGAGTACTACTTTGACGTGCCGAGCCGCTTCCCGAGCAAGAAAATATAATCCCAGGGCCGAGGGATCTGCCACTGGTTCATCAAAATGCCATACCGCCTTGGATAAATTTGTAAAATATTCTTCGGCTCCGATAGTAATTTCGCAATGATCAGAATCGATCGCTCTAGCGGTCTCCAAGGCTTCTTTGCTCTCGTTTAGAGATTCAAAGCCAACGGTAAATGTTTTAATTTTTTTACTCGCATTGAACGGGATTGGAGTATTATTTCTAATTTTCTGCATCAGGGTCGCAATGATACTCGAATCTATGCCTCCGGATAAAAAGGATCCAACCGCCACATCGGCTACCATGTGATGAGCAACAGAATCCTCCATCGTTCTAAGAATTTCTGCGGCCGTTTTTTTCTCATTTAGAGAATTATTCTGTTTGAATTCAAATTGCCAATATTTTTTGATCTCCGTCGCTCCGGTTTTAACATCTATTTTCATAAAATGGGCAGGCAATAGTTTGAAAACATTTTTAAAAAAAGTTTCCTCAAGAGGATTATATTGGAACGACAGATAATTGAAGACTGCTTTGTCATTTACTTCCGATCTAAATTTAGGCAGAGCAAAAAAACTTTTTATTTCTGAAGAAAAAGCGTTGATTTGATTTCCCTCTTTCCAATAATAAAGTGGCTTGATACCGAAGAAATCGCGTGCCAGAAAGACTTTTTTATCCATGGCATCATAAATGGCAAAGGCAAACATGCCGCGTAAACGCAGCAATATATTTTCTTCCCACTTTTCGTATCCTGCTAAAATTACCTCGGTATCGCTATTAGTTTTAAACTGATAATCTTTCAGCTCATTTTTAATTTCCTTGTAATTATAAATTTCTCCGTTAAAAATAAGCGTGAGTCTGCCATCGTTTGAAGTTATCGGTTGTTTACCTCGGGCAAGATCGATAATCGAGAGACGCCTCATGCCAAGCGCTAGATATTCATCAACGAAGAAACCTTCATCGTCCGGCCCGCGATGATGAATTAACTCCGTCATGTTTTTAATGGCGTCTTTTTCTTTAAAATTAATGATCCCCGCTATACCGCACATAAATTTAATTGCTACTTATATACCGCATTACGGCGTTAACCAATACACGCGCATCGTCAAAACGACCTTCCCCGGCAGAAGCACCGAGGATGGAAACAATAATCGGCCGGCCCAATTCCGGGTCAAAGACAAATGCCAGATTGCCGCCGGCAGTATCGGTAAAACCAGTCTTAGACGCCATAAGTCCAGGAATTTCCGCGACCAAGCTATTGGTATTTTGGGCGACATGCAGATGATTATCCAATGATTGAAAAGTGGTGGTAGCCTCTTTGGTTGCATCAAAAAAGGCGGGATGATTCGTGAGTATATATTCCAAAAGAGTACTAATATCTTTAGCCGTGCCATAAGCGCCACCCTTCACATTCGACTCATCCAAGCCCGTTTCATTCCAAAAATAAGTGTTCTTAAGATTAAGTTCTCGGGCCTTATCATTCATTTCTCCGACGAAATCATTAATAATTTCCGCAGACGTTGCATTTGCGCTCGAGAGAGCTCCGAGAGACAGGGCTATCGCCCGCACACCATCATTGGATGACGTTAATAGAGAAAAGTCCAAGAGATCCTTAAGTTTCCAGTGTTCATTTTTGTATAGACCACTATTGCCTTCCGCGTTTAGGGCTTCCTCAGTTACGATAACCGTGCCATACAAAGGACTTAGATCTTCAGCAATTAAGGCGGACATGATCTTGGTCAGAGAAGCAAGCGAGAGACGCATGTTTTCGTTTTTAGCAAATAAAACGGTTCGAGTTCTTAAATCATAAACGTAAACCGCTTTTGCCCCGATTGTTATAGGAGGAAAAGAAACGGCAGCCACCCCGGTAGGAACTGATTTATCTTTCCTTTCCACTTTTGTGTTAAAAATTAAAGAGACTATAAACAAGCACGAAAGAATAATAGCCAAAACAAGAAAAAATCTTATCTCCGTATGACGTATGGTAGAAAATTGATCATTCATCCCGTTAGAAGCCGCTACTAGTGACTCGCTGATAATAAATGATATTCATAGTTTTGTATATATGAGCTTCTAACGGGATTCATTTGATTCTGCGGGCGAAGCTTTTTCAAACTCCTCTATTTTTTTAAAAGCAACTCGATATTCCGGTAAATCTTCGCGACAAGTGATCCCTAAATGCTCAAAAAGTTTTAGGGTGGGCTTGTAACTATAGCTCCTCCCCACTCGAACCGTTTCGTCAGGTGAAGCAAGCGTGTCATCGGGACGTTCAATAAGACCTCGAATAAGAAGCGAGCGGAGAATAAAACTTGAATTCACCCCGCGAATATGATCGATCTCGCGGCGGGAAATTGGACCCCTGTAGAGAATAATGGCGAGAGTTTCAAGACTGGCGCGACTAAGCTCGCGAGAAAATTCTTCTTTGACTAGACTCTCGATAAGATTACCGGCATCTGGATGAGTACCGAGGCCTGCAAATTCGCCATCGAAAACAATGACAATACCCCTGTTTTTATAAAATTCTCCCAATTTTGATAACGTGATTCTTATTTCTTCCGGTTTATTGCCGGTTATTTTCGCCAATTCAGAAACAGAAACCGGTTCGTTCTTGAAAAAAAGTATTGATTCTATTTTTAATTCTAAATTAAGCATAAATGGGAGTGTTCACTGATTCGCTTTCTATCTCGATATCTTCTCTGCTTTTTTGTGTCACACGAATGGCGCCGCGTTTGATCAATTCGAGCATGGCAAGAAAACCAATGATTATAGAGACTTTCTTTTCATAAGTGAGCGCTCCTTTAGTACTATGAAATTCTTTGAAGCTGAATTTGCTTGTCTTGGTAATGCGTTCCGCCAATTTCCCTATCATCTCTTCGAGACTAATTATCTTTCTGACAATAACTTTAGGTAATGTCTCTTTCTTCGGTAAAGATTCTATCACCCCCTCGAGAGCAAAGAGAAGATTTTTTGTATCAGTTTTGGAGTCCGGGGAGAAAACTATCGTTTGATTTTTCGATGGTGTCTTTTCAAAAATTACCTTCCGACCATAAATCATTTTCAAACCAAGGGTAAGTTCCTTGACTCTGGCATAGACCTTCAAACGATCTTCCAAATCATGGATACTTTCTTCTTCTTCGTCTGTCAGTCGAATCATGGGTAGAAGAGATCGAGATTTGATGAGCATCAAGGTTGAGGCGATGACGATAAATTCAGCCGATTCTTTTAATGGAAATTCTTCGTGCTCATCAATGTATCGTATAAAGTCATCCGTTACTTGAGACAATGACACATCGTTTACGAAAAGTTTCCTTTGAGTCACTAAATCAAGAAGAAGGTCTAAAGGACCTTCAAAAACCCCCGTTTTTACGGTATATGAGCGCTTTTCCACTTCTCCATCATAGCGTCTTTAGGCTTAATTTTCAATTAAAATCTCTACTATTTCGTCCCAAGAATAGACTCTGTGAATTGGTGGTTTAATTTCACCCTGATTCCACGGCGCATCAAAGAGTAAAGCAGGTATGCCAAAGCTTGCAATATCATTCACATTATGTAGAGAATCATCCACAAAAAATTCAACGCCAAGTTCTTTACACACTTCTCCTTTAGTACGTTTGAGACCCTTTTCTTGATATTGATACTGATTCGTAAAATGAATTCCAGCAAAAGTTTGGGGGAAATGCTTGTCCAACCACTCTAGCGATATATTTTTCAATTCTTCTGGCTTAGCCGTAATAACATGAAGAATATGATGCTGTTTTAGTTTTTTTATCTTCTCAACCGCTCCATTTATGGGCTCGGCATTACGATGTTCTGATGACTGATAAAAACCAAAAACTTTCTTTTTTGATTCTTCCTCCGTACAATTCCACATTTCTGCTAAATTTTCTCTGAACTGGTGACGTTTATAATCTGTTCCAAAACGATAATTGTGATATCGGTGAAGCGATTCTCGAAAATCAAGCAATACATCATCAAGGTCAAAACCGATGGTCATGGATTCAGTCTCTTAACATCTCGCGGTAAATATGTCGCCTCGCGGACATTGGGTAAATCAAGAATTTTCATAATAAAGCGACCCGGGCCAATACCGGCGCCGCCATGCGGCGGACAACCATAACGGAAAAAATTCAAATAATCTTTCAGCAACTCGAGATCCATATCCTTCTCTTTGGCTTGTTTTTCAAGAATCTCTGGTCTATGTTCGCGTTGTGCCAGAGTTGTTACTTCAATACCTCGATAAAGAAGATCCGCCCGACGGCTTCTATCGGAATCTTCGTCTAGACGCATATGATAGAAGGCGCTTTTGGATTTGTGATAATCGGTGATAAAAACAAATTCATGTTCATGTTCTTTAAGAATATATTCCGAGATGGTTCGTTCTTCTTCCGGCGAAAGATCGTGCTCCCCGCCCGACTGAACGATGTCAGTCGTTCGGGCAGGTTCCGGCGAAGAAACACCGAGACTGGATAAAATCTTTTTTGCCTCCACTATTGTCATTCTTGGAAAAGGTCGAGTCGGCACAGTAATATTCAAATCTGGAAAAACCTTCAATAGTTGCTCGAGGCCGCGAATAATCATCCCCTCTTCTTCGTCCATGACATCGTAGTGGTCCTTAATATACGAAACCTCAAAATCCCAACCGGTAAACTCCGTCAGGTGGCGAGTAGTAAAGGAGGGTTCAGCGCGAAACACGGGAGATGTCATAAAAATTTTCTCAAAACCGGATGCCATGGCCATTTGTTTATAAAACTGAGGAGATTGAGCCAGATACGCTTTCCGATCAAAGTAATTTACCTCAAAGACTTCCGCTCCTGATTCCGACGGGGTAGACATAAGGGCCGGCGGGTAAAGCTGGATGAAATTGTTTTCATTCCAATATTTGCGCCAGCCTTTCTCAAATTCCGTCCAAACCTTGAAAATCTTGGCTTTCTCTGGCTTACGAAGATCAAGCCAGCGATAATCGAAACGTATCGGCGCTTCGGTTTCTTCCCCACTCTTCACCACTACCGGTATCGGCAATTCCGGCGCGGCCATACTCAACACCTCAATCTTAATCGGATGCATCTCATGACCGCCGGGTGCCTGTGGAGCGTCTATCATTTCTCCGGTCGCTCTGATGACAGATTCGAGTGTTAAATTCTTGGCCGTCTCGAATTCCGGATTGTCTGTCGTCACTACCAACTGCGTTAAGCCCTTCAAATTGCGCACGATAATAAAAATTATTTTTGATTGAATGCGCAGAGCATGTACAAATCCCTGAATCATAAAATTTGTAATCCAATTTTTTCTCTAACCTCTTTCATCTTTTTTTCTGCTCTTTCTCGCGCAACCTGACCGCCTTGGCGCAAGACATTGAGTACCATTTTTTTATCAGTCTCGAGGTCTTGTTTCTTGTCGCGCATCGGTCTTACGAAATTTTTTAAATCATCTATCAACACTTCTTTAAGAATTTTGTATTTCCCTTTATTTTCTTCATATAAATTATCGAGAAATTCTTTGTCCTTGAACAAGGCATGAATGGCATAAACATTTTCCGGTCTTTCGTTCGAGGAATCAGTCACAATACTCATCACGGATTTTTCTATCTCTTCGTCTGTGGCAAAAAGCGAAATGGTATTACCATAACTTTTGGACATTTTCCTGCCATCGATACCCGGTACCGTGGCAACATTTTCCAAAATCAATGATTTCGGTAATCTGAATACTTCTCCAAATATCCGATTAAATTTCTCTGCCGTATCACGCGCAATTTCTACATGTTGTTTCTGATCCTGTCCGACAGGCACAACATCAGCGTCCTGAATAAGGATGTCTGCGGCCATAAGCAGCGGGTAATCAAAGAGTCCGACGTTAGGTTCTTTACCATTGGTTATTGCATCCTTATAAGCATGCGCACGCATTAGATATGGCACAGTAGTCAAACAATTAAAAATCCAGGCGAGTTCTGTTACTTGGGGCACATCGGACTGTAGAAATAAAGTAGTTTTGCGTGGATCAAGACCTATGGCGAGATAGGTGACGGCGATATCAAAAGTATTTTTCTCCAATCCCCTTCTCTGTTCCCCATTATTAGCAACTATGTTGGTTAATGCATGATAATTTGCAATAAAAAAAGAGCTTTCGTATTTATTCTGAAGCTCAACAAACTGCTTCATTGCGCCAAAATAATTGCCTATGTGCGGTGTGCCGGTCGGTTTGACTCCGGATAGCAGTATTTTGCTCTCTGGCATATGAACCTATGGTATCAAGAATTGACAGGCAATTCCATAAAAAATGTGGAGCCTCGGCCCGTACCGGCAGATTCTACCCAGACACGACCTTTATGCGCCTCCGCCACTTCTTTGACAAAAGAAAGACCAAAACCGGTAGAATTGATATTAACCTTGAGCGAATCCTTGTCTCGTCCACCTTTGGTAAAAAGCTTCGACTTAAGTTCACTTGAAATACCCACACCCGTATCTTCAATTTTAAACAAGATTTTATCACCATCTTTTGCTTGCCCGTCGAAGCCTTGGCGTAGTCGAGACATTTGGATTTTGACTTCTCCTTTCGGCGTATAACGGATGGAATTATCAATCAAATTTCTTATAGCTTGTTCCAGCTGGGTCTTGTCACCACGCGTATTGTAGTTGCCTTCTTCGATCTGCAATTTAAACGATAGTCCTTTGTCTTCCGCCGTTTCTCTCTGTTTTTCGGCCACGCCCTGAACCAGTTCTCTCATATCTAACGATTGCATTTCATATTTATAAGTCCCCTTTTCAATATTAGACGCATTAAGAAAATCGGTAACAAAATTGACTCCTTCAGTTACCGAATCATAACCCTCCTTAACCAGATGTTGGGCTGACTCTGAAACTGGTCCATAATCCTTGTCGGTCAATAATGCATCAAAAACAAGCCTGGCCTTAGTCATATATCCCTTAATCTGGTGGTTGATGATGTGTATCAAATTCGCCTGCCCCTCGTTGGCAATCTTCAGTTCTCCGGCCAACTTTTCAATTTTCTCGCGCTGTTCAATTTCCCGCTTAACACTTTTAACCAGCAATAGACCGGAAATAACAGTCAATATGAGAGTAATACCAATTAAAATTCTATTGATATCAGTGGTTACAAAGAAAAGTTGTGAGCCAATCAATATTATTAGAATAACCAGAAATGCCTGTGTGGCAATTAGTTTAATATTAAAGGCTCGAAATTGTACGATTAAATACATTAATATCAGTAAAAAAACAACCATTCCTAAAGGACCCCAGAGATTTATTTCATAAGTTTTGCTCAATTCTGCAAAATAGTTTGAAGCCCAAAAAAAGCCAAGGAATAGAAGAACACCGATTGGCAATAATATCGATAAAAATTTCTCTTTTCTAGTACTACTTTTAATAAACTTCTCTATCACAATAACTGGTATTATTAGAAGTATCACTAACTCCAAGATATAAATAATGTCCCATAATCTGCCTACGACGCCTTCACAATTTGATAGATTAAAATACGAAATATTGAGAGTGGTTGGTACTAGCAATAAGATTCCTGTATATATTATAAGAAAGATATAATTACACCATGTTGGTACTTCTTTAATAAATAAGAATGAATAACAGAAATAAATACTAAAGATGTAAATCAATATCTCTGGTATGACTAAGAGCTGCCACGCCAAATATACCACCTCAACATCGGCGGCAATCCATTGAAATAAAATTAAAAAAATCCAAGCTGCAAAAGCAAAGGAAATATAAGTGAAATATTTAGCATACACCACCTCCTTTCTTTTTTGCCATACCACTATTCCAAATATTATAGAAAGAATCAAAATTGGTATATAAGCATAAAACAAAAAAGCGGGGGCAATGGCAACGTCAAATAAATTTAAAAAATTTGGTTGGGCATCCGGACAAAGTGTAAGTGTCATATCTAACAAATATATTAATCTTTAATCTTGAATTTCAATGATATCAATATGTTTTCTTACAAGAGTATTGTAAGAAGTATAAATGATAATGAAAAAACTTAATAAAACAACGAGGATAATAAGACTTGAATTTTTATTCATTGTATGGCAGTTTTAATTATACATGAGAGTGTTCTTCATTTCCAAAGATCTGATTGCCGGTAATTTGGCTTATCTACTTAAAAAAGAGGGACACGATGTGAGACTTTTTATTGATGAAAAGGGCCGCAAGGGTAATTTTACAAATCTTGTTCAGAAAGTTAATACCATTAAAGGGGGCGTATCATGGGTTGGTAGAGATGGTTTAATCATTTTTGATGATGTGGGATACGGTAAGATGCAAGATAAATTAAGAAGCATGGGTTACTTGGTGGTGGGAGGGTCAGAATTAGGAGATAAATTAGAACTAAATAGAGAATTCGGACAAAAGATTTTCGCTGAGCATGGCCTTAAAACAGTACCCTTAAAGAATTTTGAGGATTTAGATGATGCCGCAGTTTATATAAAAAATAATCCGGCTCCATGGGTTATAAAGAAAAATTCTGGCTCTACCAAATTCATCAGTTATGTTGGCCAACTTGAAAACGGACAAGATACTTTGGATCTGATAAAAACTTATTTGAATGATAAAACCACAAGTGGCGCCAAGATTTCGTTACAAAAAAGAGTTGATGGAGTGGAAATAGGAGTGGGAAGATTTTTTAATGGTAACTGTTGGGTTGGTCCGATTGAGTTCAATATTGAGTACACGAGATTTATGCCGGGCGATATTGGTCCTATCACTAGTGAAATGGGAACCCTGGCATGGTACAGCGAAGATGAGCAGAATAAGCTTTATCAAGAAACTATAGCCAAGCTTGAACCATATTTGAAAAAAATTAATTTCAAGGGTGACTTTGAACTTAATTGTATGGTCAATGAATCTGGCGCCTATATTTTAGAGGCAACATCGAGATTCGGATCGCCAATTGTACATCTACAAACGGAAATACATGAATCCCCTTGGGGTAAATTTCTTTTGGCTTTGGCGAAAGGAGAAAATTATGATTTAAAGTGGAAAAAGGGTTATGGAATGGTGCTGTGTCTTACGACTCCGCCGTTTCCATATCCAAAGAAATCGAAAGATAATTATTCATACGGAATTAACATACACCTTGAAAATATTAATAATGCAGATATGACACACATTCACTTTGAAGAAGTTTCGGCGAGAATGGATAATAGTAAACAGTTATATATTTCAGACAACAGAGGATATATTTTATACGTGACTGGTATAGGTAGTTCTGTCATCGAAGCGCAGAAAAAAATATATGAATTGACCAGTAAAATAATTATTCCTAAAGTTATATATAGAAACGATATTGGCTCAAGTTTCGCAAACAAGAACGAACAACTTTTAAGAAAGTGGGGATATTTATAGAGAATTTATAGAGAAATCGGCACCCTTTTCAGGATGCCGATTTGACTGCGCGAATGATCCATTCACTCGCAGTCAGTCCAGAAAAAACCGCAGTTGTCCACCAGGCGTTGGAAATGACAAAAGATATCAAAAAAACTTTCCAGTCTTTTCTCGTCATCCCATTGTACTGGTGAGCGCCTTGTCTTAAGTAAACGACGCAGACAAACGGATCCCAGTAGACGGAGATGGCTAATACAACCACCATGTCCCCTTTTGATAGAATCCATTTGAGAATTCCGTGAAAAATCCCGGTTTCTTCCGCGTCTCTTACTTCTTTTATAGTCTCAATCCCCAACCAGTCCACCTTACACCAATCGTAAAACAAAATGGTAAAGTAACAGACCAGTAAAGAAAGCAGCCACATGACTGCCGCTCCCCAGATAAGTCCGAGGAACCATAGGACTGATGGGTATAATACGAGATTAAACCCTTTCACCATTAGGAAGTTGGCCGTATGGCCAATTCCCCATAAACCAATGCATCTTTTCCAAGACGAAAGATTTTGAGAGACCATTGTCGACCCCCTTTCCTTTGTTTAAGGTTGATTTTACTGCATACTGTCTGCCACCAATTGTAGCATAAAAAATGCCTACATGTCAATAGCTGAGAATTATATTTTCTCTTTTCAAATACTCAATAATCCCCTGTCGCACGAACCAAGTAAAATAAGTACTAAAATAGAAAAGCTCATTTTCTCGCCCCATACCATCACATTACTTCTTAATTTTGATTGAGTTGATCATAAATAAAGGACCATATATCAGCATATTGTTCTACGTATTTATTAATACCATTTGCCCCGCCATGACCAGCATTTTCTTCAACTCTTAATAAAATTGGGTTAGATGTCTTTGATTTTTTTTGTATTTTTGCTACAAACTTATAAGCATGCATCGGATGCACTCTATCATCTTGTTTTGCCGTGAGAACAAGAACGGCCGGGTAAGATATACCTGTATTGATATTATAATAGGGACTAAATTTCAAAAGATTCTTTAAATGTTTTTTGTTGTTTGGATCGCCATAATCAGAAATCCAATATTTGCCACCGTCAAATAAATGATATCGAATCATATCCAAAACAGGCGCGCCAATAATGGCTACCTTACAAATATTTGGATGTTGAGTTATTACACTGCCAATTAAAAGTCCACCATTACTCCATCCAAAGATAGCAAGTTTGTTATAATTGGTATACTTCTTTTTTACTAGATAATTGAGCCCTGCGGTAAAATCATCAAAACTATTTTGTTTTTTAAATAGTTTTCCATCATCATGCCATTTCTGACCATATTCACCCCCGCCTCGTATATTGATTTCCACGTATATTCCGCCATCTTCCAAAAAAGGAATGATGTTTGCATGAAAATGCGGAGTTATTGAAAGACCAAACCCACCATAACCATAGACCAAAGCAGGATTATTACCATTCTCTTTTAATCCCCTTTTATACACAATAAACATAGGCACTGACGTCCCGTCCTTTGATTTAAAAAATTCTTGCCTTATCTCTACTTTTTTAAAATTAAAAGGTAATTTAGCTTGAAAAAATATTGTTGGATCTTTTTTCTCAAGAGCAAGATTAAAAATGGCTGCCGGAAAAGAATACGACGAGAACATAAAGAATAAATGATTACCTTCTTTTTCTCCTCCCATGGTTGATATGGTACCCTTTGTTGGTAGGTTAATTTTCCTCTTAAGCCTACCTTCCAAATCATAGACATAGAGTCGTGAAGATGCATTCTCCAAGACCTCAACAAAAAGTCTGTCTTTAATAAAACAGATGGACTCTTTTTTATCCTTATCTTCTCCTAAGATTGTTTTCGGAGCTAATCGACCTAGTTCTAAATTAGAAATTTTTGCTTCTTGCACTTTCCAGTTTGGTGCGCCTTTGTTTGTTAAAAAATAGACAGAATCACGATGTATATAGGCATAAGAAAGATGGTTTTCCTTTTTTAATATTTCTACTATTTTGTTATTTTTATCACTAGTTTTACCTAAAAACATTTGCGTTGTTTCTTTTTCTTTTGAAGAATTATAAACAGAAATAATAAAATATTTACCATCTTCTGATATGCTTATCGTAGGCCAATCTGTTTTCTCAGTTTTGTTTCCCAACAAACACTGATCTTTCTTAAAATTATCTCCGATCTTATGAAAGTATATTTTCATATTTAACTTTTCTTCAGTTTTTGGTGATTTTAGATTAGAGTGTCTGTACCAAAAACCATTTCCATGGCTGTTCCAACACATAAAATATGGATATATGTAATCAGGTATATGGTTTTTCAAAGTAACTTTATTTTTGACATCAAAAGTAAAGATTGAAGTTTTGTCATTACCACTTTTTGATAAAGAGTATGCCAATCTGGTTCCATTCTTATTCGGGATCCAAGATTCTAAAATATATCCAGATCTTTTGAAAATTGACTCACTATTTATTAGCAGGACTGGTTTTTTTGAACCTTTCTTTATGATGTAGACTGAACCGATTTCCTCACTTCTCTTTCTCCAACTAAAAAAAGTGTTGCCGTTTTTAATTACAGGAAGAGATTTACTTTCAACATTTTGTAGAAGTTTTATCCTTTTAACTAATGAGCTCTTGTATTTGTTTTGTAAAAAATACGCATCAGCTTTCTGTTGTTCTAATGTTAGCCACTTTCTTGTTTTTAGTGTATTTTTTTCTAAAAATTGAAAAGGGTCTGAGTTGTTTTTGTTTTGTTTACTACCTCTCATATTCATAATCATGCACTTCTGTGCATTAAAAGTGAGTAGCTTCTCGGTTCCGAAAAACTACTCACTCGTGCCCACGTATCCGACTAATTCGGACGTGGTCGCGGAAGATGCGGCGGTCTTTCCGGCGGTTTTTTATCGTTCCCCATTTTCCTCACCTCCTTTCTATATTAAAGTCTGACCTTAATATAATACAAGTAACACTCTAGTGTCAATGGCAACCGCAAATTTCCCACACTGCAGTCTTCTTATATAAAAAAGAGGGGCAGTCACCGTATAAAGCATGTGGTGACTACCCCTCTGGACCCATGGGATCAGACTGGGCGCTTTCTTAGGCGAAAGTTTTTCATCGAAAGCGTTGATCGCGCCATCTTTTTAAGACGCGATATAAATGTGCCGAATCTCCAGGGCCAACTCCTGAAATCCCACTGTTTCAAGTCGGTTGCCATTAAGCAACTGATAATGACGAGGACAAAGAAAGTTACGCGCAAAGTGATTGTCCAGTCAGGAAAATAACTTCGGGAAAGCGCTAGAACTCCAGAAAGGACAAGCAAAACAGAGACATAACCAATCCCAAGTGTCCAAGTCATGCTTGGCTTATCCTGTTCGTCATCATCTACATCTGGGATACCGGAGGGGTACAAAGCCCTCGATACACAACCGATGTAGACAGCGGTCGAACACAACACGAGAAAAAGTATCCCGAAGATTGACCCGATAAAAACCATAATCCACCGCCACGAAATCAGTGCCAAAATTTCCATTGTTTTTTGTCTCCTTTCAAACAAGTATTTGCACTAAAAACAACAATAAAACAAGAACATTACCTTTTATTAATTGTACATAAATTATTCCACAAGTCAATGCGTCAAAATTTATGGTATGGTAATAGCGTTCAGGGCCTATAGTTCAGTGGCAGAACGTAGCATTCGCATTGCTGAAACGGCGGTCCGATTCCGCCTAGGTCCACTGCTTCGCCGAGGCTTCGCAGTGCACAGCACTAATTGGTAAGTTAATAAATGTTATCCTTTGGATACCTTGTGCCTCTTTTTATAAAATTGGTTTCAACATTTTTCAGAGTAAATTTTTCTTTGAAATACTTGGTCAAAAAATCGGTATCCATACCGTTTCGGCAGCTGTAAACATCAACGCTGACAAAACCGCGCAGAGGAAAGGTATGAATACTGATATGGCTTTCGGCAATAATGACAAAACCCGTCCAACCGCCGGGATCTTTGTTATCATTACTCGGCGCATTGACCACTTGTGGCTCTACCAAAACTTCCATACCGAGCAAACTTGGAAGAGTATTAAGAATCTCTAATATAAGATTTTTATTATCTAAAAAAATTTTGTTTCCACCATAACCGTCGATAGTTAAATGTTCTCCAAAGTGCATTGGGGTCATTATAACCCTAATTTCTTTAATTCTTCAACAATTTTATGAGCTTCTTTAGAAAGTTTTTCCGGTATTTGAACGGAAATACGAATATATAAATCACCGCGACTCTTGGAACCTGCGCCATGCGGCACTCCCTTACCCTTCACTCGCAGAATACTTCCGTGTTTAGTACCAACTGGTATCTTCAGAGTAATTTCTCCATCGAGGGTATGAATAACTTTTTCTGCACCAAGAAGCGCTTCGGTCAGCTTAACATCCAAATCCATGATCAAGTTATATCCTTCTTTGCGAAGATATGGATGCTTTCTGACATGCACTTTGACATAAAGATCTCCCGGCACTCCCCCGTCCAAAGTTTCTCCCATCCCTGAGAGTCGGATCATTTGGCCGCTATCAATACCGGGCGGGACATTAATAGACACCTCTTTTTGCTTCACGAATTTGGAATTAATTACCACTTTTCTCTCCGCGCCGAACACCGACTCTTGGAAAGAAAGTTCGATATCCACTGCGATATCCCGTCCGCGTCTCACACGACGACCGCCAAAAATACTTGAGAGAATGTCTCCCAGATCCTCCGTATCGAAACCGGTATTTTTAAAACCTGAGAAATCAAACCCTAAACCAGACGAATCAAAACCTGCGCTTCCTTGGAATCCGCCAGTGCCGGTTGCACCAAAAGCGTCATATTGAGCGCGCTTCTTTTTATCGGAGAGCGTAGCATAAGCCTCGCTTGCTTCCTTAAACTTTGCTTCATCACCGCCAGACTTGTCTGGATGATGAACATGCGCCAGTTTACGAAAGGCCCTTTTTATTTCCTCCTCGCTCGCATTCTTATTGACTCCTAGAATTTTATAGTAATCTTTCATTTATTATTATAATGATATTTATTTGATTCTAGCATACTTGACATAGATTATCAAGTATGCTATCATGGTGGGTAGAATTAAATCTCTCGACAAGGAGGAAACCGTGGACAAGTTCTTTGCTGGAGGTGTTATGACCTTGATTGTTCTCGTCGTGGTGGGCTACGTCTATGTAATGACCCCACCGTGGGTGAAGAAGGATCTGATGGATAATGCCGCTGTGGCGGTCGGGCGTCAGGTCGTAGAGAAGAGTGATTGTGGTCAGATAGTGAGGGTAAGAGTGTACAAGAGACCAACCTTCAGCACCTTCCCGCCAGATATACTCTTCACCTCGTACAAACATCATGTTGTACTCGAAGATGGACGAAATAGGACATTCGATAGCTATTCTATCTACCGGGTCGGTTGGACCCACTGCATCTTCTGGACCGAGTACATCAAGTGATGGTCAAGTCCCGCTTCAAACAAGGCCTCGTGCCTGTTTGGACGGGGCTTTTGTTTTGTCTAAACTTTTGGTTCCGTATCGTCTTTCTTCTCTTCTTTGACTTCCGCATCTTTGACCTCGGGTTCGCCAGATTTTTGACCGGAAGAATCAGCGGGAGGATTCTTACTCATATACTCACCAATCCTCTGCATTTCCGACGAAAGAGCCCCAGTGGCGGATTTGATAGAGTCCAAAGCGCCGGAATCTTTCTCCTTCTTTAAAGCAGTTATTTTATCATTGACCGCAATCTTAATATCTTCCGGAACACCGGCGTTATCTTTCAGAGATTTTTCCGCCGTATAAATCAGCTGTTCGGCAAGATTTTTAGCATCTACCAAATCTTTTTTCTTCTGATCTTCTGTAGCATTAGCTTCTGCATCCCTTTGCATCTTCTCAATCTCATTTTTCGACAAACCGGAACTTGCTTCTATTCTAATGGACTGCTCCTTGCCAATCGTTTTGTCTTTGGCTTTGACATTTAGAATACCGTTAGCATCTACATCAAAGGTGACTTCTATTTGAGGCATACCGCGTGGAGCGGGCGGAATACCGTCAAGAATAAATCGACCGAGAGATTTGTTGTCGGCGGCCATGGCGCGCTCACCTTGCACAATATGTATTTCGACGGAAGTCTGACTATCAGCCGCGGTTGAGAATATTTGTGATTTTGCGGAAGGAATAGTGGTGTTTTTCTCGATGAGCTTAGTTGCCACCCCACCCATCGTTTCAATTCCTAAAGAGAGAGGAATCACATCGAGTAAAAGCACATCTTTGACATCGCCGCGGAGAATTCCTCCTTGGATAGCGGCGCCGAGCGCCACCACTTCGTCCGGATTTATGGATTTATTCGGTTCTTTCCCAAAAAACTTTTTGACCGCCTCTACGATAGCCGGCATGCGCGTCTGACCTCCAACCAAAATCACCTCATGTAAATCACCTATTTTGAAAGGAGATGCTCCCATGGCTCGTTTAGTAATATCCATGGCTCGATTGATAAACTCTCCGGACAGTTCTTCAAGTTTTGCTCTTGAAAGTTTCAGAAGCAAATGTCTTGGACCGGATGCATCGGAAGTGATGAAGGGTATATTAATTTCGGTTTCTGTTGCGGTGGAGAGCTCAATCTTGGCCTTCTCGGCAGCTTCGTCGAGTCTTTGGAGCGCTAGGGCATCCGTTCTGACATCAATACCGGACTCCTTCTTGAATTCTTCTGCAATATAATTGAGAATCTTTTGATCAATATCTTTGCCTCCTAAATGAGAATCGCCATCAGTGGATTTTACTTCGACCACATCATCTCCCACTTCAAGAATGGAAACGTCAAAGGTGCCGCCCCCAAAGTCAAAGACGGCAATTTTTTCATTCTTCTTTTTGTTAAAACCGTAGGCTAAAGCCGCGGCAGTCGGTTCATTAATGATACGCTTAACGTCCAGTCCGGCAATTTGACCTGCATCCTTGGTGGCCTGACGCTGCGAATCGTTAAAATAAGCCGGCACAGTGATAATGGCCTCCGTAATTTTTTCTCCCAGTTTAGCTTCGGCATCTGTCTTTAATTTTTGAAGAATCATGGCAGAAATTTCCTCCGGACGATAATCCTTATCAGACATTTTCACCAGAACTCCACCAGTCGAACCGGTCTTCACTTCAAAAGGCACCGTGGCCTTATCTTTCTGTACAGCAGGATCGGAAAAAGTGTGACCGATAAACCGCTTAATGCCAAAAATTGTATTTTTAGGATTAGTAACTGCCTGACGTTTGGCTAAAAGACCCACCAAGCGATCACTTGTTTTAGAAATAGCAACAATAGAAGGAGTGGTGCGCGCTCCTTCGGCATTTTCTATAATTCTCGGCTGGCCCGCTTCCATCACCGCTACAGCCGAATTTGTGGTGCCGAGATCAATACCAATTATTTTTGCCATATATTTTGTAAATTAATTTGTAATAAATTCTCCCACTTTTACCTTTGCCGGACGAATCATTTTACCATTCAATCTATATCCCTTCCGTAAAACCTCGAGTACTTTATGGTCTTCTTCACGCTTATCCGTCGGAATCATGGTCAGCGCCTCGTGTTCTTGCGGACTGAAGATCTTGTTGATTGGATCAAGTTCCTCTAGACCATTAGCCTTAAGCACCGCCGTCAGTTGATTATATAGGGGCTCAAAATCTTTATGACCCTGAACAAGAGCTATATTAAAACTATCGAGCACAGGAATCAATTCCTCAATTAAAGATAAGTTAGCAAACTTGATAAATTCAAGTTTAGATTCTTCATCGCGCCTGCGAAGATTGGTAAAATCCGCTTGCGCCCTCTGCCAACCATCCAGATATTCTTTAGCCTTAATTTCAGCCTCTTTTAAACGCATTCGAAGCTTTTTCAACACCTCGGATGAAGCTGTTAAATCCGGATCGTCCTCTATTACGATATCGTCATTTTCCTCTTTCATATTCATTAACCCATTTATCTCTTACTCCACTTCGGAGCCTTACGGGCTTTCTTGAGACCGAATTTTCTACGTTCTTTAGCGCGAGGATCACGCTTGAGAAAACCTTTAATCTTTAACTTTGTACGTAAATTAGGGTCAAAAGAAACGAGCGCTCTGCCTAAACCATGTCGCAGGGCATCGGCCTGCGAAGCAATGCCTCCTCCATTTAATTTGGCTGATACCGTAAATTTATCTTCCGTATTATCAAAAATAGATAAAACGGTTTTCTGAAGGATAGGGGTGGCAAAATATTTTTCTAATTCTTTTTCATTGACGAAAATAGAGATTTTTGAAGCAGGAGTAATACGCACCCTGGCCACAGAAGTTTTCCTTCTCCCTACCGCCTCTATATACTTGTCAGTTTTTTCTGCCATATATTAAGGTTTGATTTTCAAGTTCTTCATCATTTGAGCGCGCAATTTATTTTTTGGAAGCATACCATAGACAGCTCGACGCAACACTTCTTGGGATCCTTTGTTTTTGATCATATAATCCTGAGAGCGTCTCTTAAGATTTCCAGGAAAACCGGAGTGAGAAGAATACATTTTGTCTCTTAATTTTTTGGCGCTAAATATCATTTGAGAACTGGAAATTACTTCCACTTCAATATCCGGAATACGATTTCTGGCAAAATCCGTTCGATTTTTACCCATGAGAAAACCCGCCACCTCCGTAGCCACTCTGCCCGGCACTCTTCCTTTTGCATCTATAACGTGTTTGTTCATTTGTGGTGAATTTATCGGACTATACAAATTCTATAATAGCCATCGGGCTCGCATCAGTCATTCGCGACCCCAGCTTGGTGATACGCGTATAACCCCCCGATCTATCTTTATATGCTACAGAAAATTTTTCCACAATTTTTTTGGCAGCCTCAGGACCAATCCGACTCTCAAGAATACGACGAGAAGCAATGGTTTGCTTTTTCCCCAAAGTAACAAGCTTCTCCATATAAGGACGAAGTGACTTGGCCTTAGATTCTGTGGTTTCGATTTTACCCCTTAAGGCAAGTGAGTATGCCAATGACTTGAGAAGAGCATTTCTCTGATTTTTTTCGCGCCCGAATTTTCTATTGGTATTATGATGTCGCATAATTTTTTAATTATTTCAACGTGATACCAAATTCTCCCAAGGCCTTTTTAATTTCTTGGATACCTTTAGCCCCAAGACCGTCAATTTCAAGCAAGTCCTTCTCTTTTTTGCGTGCCAGACCTCCCACTGTACGAATATTAGCAAGAGAAAGCGCACTTCGTGTACGGGGAGAGACATCTAGAGATTCTATGCGTGTCTTAAGCACTTCCGGATCCACCGCTGATTTAGTAACTGGATTGCGAGTTTCCCGAGCGTTTTTTTCTTCAATTACCGGCTTATCTTCTTTGAAACCGACAATGGCCTTCAATTGATCTATCATGATTCCAATAGCGGAAGAGAGAGCGACAGAAGGAGAAATGGTACCGTCAGTTTCGATAAACATCCTTAGCTTATTGAAATCGGTTCTATCTCCCACACGCATATTTTCTACTTCATAACTGGCCCGACGAATAGGAGTAAAGATACCATCGAGGGCGATGGTGCCGATATCAACGCGAGACTTCTCAATCATTTCTTTAGGCATAAAACCGAGACCTTTTTCAGCCTTAATTTCCATCTCAAGCGTCGCATTTTTACCGACAATAGTGGTAATAATCTCATCTGGAGTAAGAATTTCTACTTGGCCAGGAATTTCCAAATCAGAGGCTCGCACTACTTTCTCCCCTGCCTGTGTCGATGAGCCTTTTACCTTAAGATAAAGAGTCTGGGGCTCGTCGGTAGTAAAACGCATTCGAATTTTTTTAAGATTTAATAGGATGGTAACAACATCCTCCTTCACACCATCCAAGACAGTAAACTCATGATTAACACCAGCAATCTTAACCGAGGTAATAGCCACTCCGGGCAGAGAAGAAAGAATGATGCGACGAAGACTGTTTCCAAGAGTGTGGCCGTAACCGGGGTAAAGGCCATCGATTTCGAAAACACCATTCTTTCTCTCTTCGGAGACAATTTTCGGCTGTGATGGTAAAAGTATCATGTAATCAGTCATAAAATATAAAAATTAAGGTTTAAATTATAACACTATCTATTATAGAATTCAATTACCGTTCCGAGATCAAAAACATTTTCTCGAACAATATAAATTGACTGTCCTAAGACGGTTGCCTGCTTACGCTCGGCATCAATTTGAAGCCAAGCAGGTACCACTATCGTTTTCATTCTCTCCTCGACTTCTCCAAAAAGAGGACTTGAGACGGAACTAGGGCGAAGATTTATGACATCTCCCTCCGAAAGAAGCATGGAAGGTATGCTAGCACGTTTGTTATTTACCACGATATGACCATGATTTACCGCCTGCCGAGCCTGGGCGCGTGTTTTGGCCAAGCCAGCCCGATACACAATATTATCAAGCCGACTCTCAAGAATCCCAAAAAGTTTCTGAATGGGATCCTTGGTACGAAGAGCTTTGTTGACGTAAATTCTAAACTGCGCCTCGCTAAGACCGTAACTGTAACGGGCCTTTTGTTTTTCGATAAGTTCATGACCAAATTCGCTTTGAGATTTTCTTCGGCCCCTTTTGTCATTTTTTTCTCTGCGAGCGAGAGAGAGCGCGTATTTTGGGGTCTGGGTTTTTTCAAAGATTGGCGCGCCCAGACGTCTCGCTATTTTGTATTTAGGTCCTATTTTCATGGTGTTGATATTTAAAATTAGAAAAATTATGTGCGCCTAGGTTTGGGTGGTTTAGGACCATTGTGCGGCACAGCTGTTTTGTCTTGGATTGTAATCAAATTTATACCTTTAGAAATAAATCCCCGAATGGCAGACTCTCGACCAGAACCGACACCACGAACAATCACTTTTACCTCCTTGACACCTAAGGTTTGCGCCTTGAGCGCCAAAGCTTCCCCTACCTTTGCGGCCGCAAAGGGTGTTCCTTTTTTCGCTCCTTTAAAACCCAAACTTCCGCTTGAAGACCAAGCAAGAGTGTTACTTTTGTTATCCGCGAGCATTAGTTTGGTATTGTTGTATGTGGACTCAATATAAAGAATACCGGAATCAATATGTCTTTTACCAGACCTCTGTTCTTTGACAATTTCTGCTCCGACGGGTTTTTCTTCTACTTTATCCTCGACTGTGGCTATTTTTTTCTTTCCCATTTTTATATCTACTGTTTATATTTTTACGTTACTAACTATTTTTTTTCTGCAACCTTGCGTCCTGTACCCATCGTCTTCCTTACACCTCGCTTCGTGCGAGCATTGGACTTGGTACGTTGGCCATGCACAGGAAGGTTACGCATGTGACGCAGTCCTCGATAAGATTTTATTTCTTTGAGCCGTTTGATATTTCCGGTTACTTCCCTTTTCAAATCACCTTCTAGAGTCAGACTTTCAATTACTGAACGAATTCTATTTTCTTCTTCTATGGTGGTTTCTTTGGGCCTCTTTCCAAAAGGTATACCAGCTTTTGTCAGAATAAATCTGGCTCTGGGACGACCAATACCAAAAAGTGTCGTAAGACCGATTTCAAGACGCTTTTCCTCTGGGATGGTGATACCGAGTATTCTCATTTAACCTTGTCTTTGTTTATGTCGCGGATTGGCTTTACAGGTTACGTAAACATAGCCCCTTCTGCGGACTATTTGACATTTTGCGCATAGTTTCCTGACCGATGCCTTAACTTTCATAACAAGCCTGCATTCTAACCCGATTGCATTTATTTGTAAACCACTACCGCTCTATTATTCATAAGTTCCCAATCAGAATTAAATTCTTTCGTATTCATATTAATCAGACCGTAAATAGGGTCAATGAGAATCACTTTTTTGGGATTATCCGGTTTTCCCACAAAACCTATTAACACTCGTGCATGCTCTCCAGGTTGCACTTCAACGGTCTTACCTTCAATAGTCTTCCATGATATCAGTTTCTTTCTTGAAAGCAGGCCCCAGACAATAACTGGATTGCCTGACAGTACCTCTTTTAAAGCTTTGGTTAAATTAGCATTTTCAATAATAGCCGCTTTTCTATAATTCAAAGCTAAATCAAGAATGGGTTTTTCATAAACACCAAAACCCGTGCGGTCAAAAATAGAACCGTTAATATCACCGATAAATCCTTTCTCCGGATCACCCCAAATACCATTCGGGGATATTGGATCTCTGGTATCAAATGCTAATTTATGCACCAATTCCTCTTCCGAGACATATGTGCCGTGATAAGCAAGGGCTGTTCTTAACGCCGCCACTTCGCAGGTTAGACCGTTTTCTTGTTTGTAATACGGCATCGAAAGAGAAAAGGATTCATCTTTTTGCGGTAATACCAGCGCCAAGCCGATGCCCATGGAATAGAGAATTGTTTTCACCAAATATTCCAGACGACTTAATTTGTGATAAGAGGAATTTTCGCGAGTAAACAAAAAAATAAGAAGTATCAATAAAATACATGACGCAACCGTTCTAAATTTTTTGTGAGATTTCCTCGAGACCATGAGCAAAAATGTTAAGAAGACAACTTAAAGCCGTTTGATAATACGGGCCTTGCCGCCATACGGTTCAAGCTCAAGTAGCACTCTATCTCCCACTAAAACTCTAATACGATGTAGACGCATTTTTCCGGAAAGATACGAGAGTATTTCTTTTGTTTCATTTGATTCCGCAGTGGAATCGGATTCTTCGTCCAATTTGACACGAAACATAATATTGGGCAGAGATTCGACGACAACTCCCGTTCTTTCTAAATTCGAAGCTTTGCTTTGCGACATATATTACCTAGCGGACAATTTTTTCAGAGATATATTGGCACCATCTTCAGGGAACGAACTGTTCCAAAAGGGTCTGATCGTGGCAGTGGCTTTTATAATAGTCGGATAGTTATTGAGAATAGAAGGAAGATCTCTTTTGCTTTTCCCAATTAAATCTGATTTGAGTGCCACTTCGTCTACACGCCATATTGCTATTGCTTCTCCTTGCACGGAAAATCTGATTTCGTCTGAAGGTATTGAGTCTGTGGCAGTATTGTTGATGAAAGCAAAGCCGAGTGAATCAAGTTCAACAATATCGACTGACTCGCCAATTGCCAACATAATCTTATCCGCAACCAAGCGATTGGCCAAATCAACCTTTTTAAATATAATGCCGGACAAATCAGCGTGCATATTTATCATGACACTGTTTTCATTATCGGAATCAGTTTGAGGTAAATCCCAGAAAGTCACCGAGGAAAGAGAAGATAATAAAATGAAATCTTCCGGCACTTGCGCCTTGGCTTCAGAAATAAGCTCCTCTTTTAACAGTTTTTCAAGTTGAGATTTTGCCGCAACTTCGTCTTCATTCTTTATGGCTCTTTCCCCGGCAATAGCCCCACCGGACATATTGGTCTTGGAACGAGCATAAACAGACGAGAAAAGCGACGTACCCTTAAGACCAGGAAGAATGAAATCAGTAAGACCGATGTTAAATTCTTTTCCTGGACGTTCCGCATACACCACAATTTCCAGAGTGCCTGGGTTTTCTTTGCCGCCAATCACCTTCTTTTCCGGCACGGTAATAGCATCGGGCACTTGATAAACTTGGCCGTCTGGAGTTTCAAAACGCGTTGTTGCCCTGAATCTTTGTTCCGTTACACTAGTGTTATAAATAATAATAGTTCCACTGGCTTTTTTCTCCTCGCTGGTTTCTCCAGACGCAGATACTTTCATGCCTCTTTCTCCGGAAAGTTTAACAACGCTAAAAAGAAGATTGTCTTCGCCGGCTTTATGCGCTGTGTACAAATCGCCATTGAAAGACACTGCTTGAGATTTTGGAACATAAGCTAAAGTGGCACCATTAAATATAGACATTATGGCAAACACGAGTATTAAAAGAGCTATACCGCCCGCGATCCACTTGCGTCTACCTCTACCGCCGATATAAGGAGTTTCCTTCGGTGGAATATTAAAGTTCTCGCGCGGTGAACCATTAAATTGGTTAGTTTCTTTTGGTACAGGCGAAACACCATGCCTTTCAAATCTGCGGCGTCCTTCCGGGATAGGAATATCTCTAATGCTTCTTTTTCGATCTGAAACAATGATGTCTTCAATATGTTTCGGCATGCTCAAAATTATAACTTATTTTTTAAATTTATGCTCTCCACTAGAACGCGAGAGAGCTTGATGTTTTCTCATTTCCGCATCAAACACAGCACGATCAATAGACACACCCTTCTCTTTAGCAAGCTCCTCGGTTAATTCTATCGGGAAACCGTAACTTGTGAAGAGCACAAACGGGTCCACACCTTTATCAAATTGTTTGAGGCCTGATTCCAAAGTGTTGCTAAATTTCTCGATTTCCGCCGAAATAATTTTTTTTGTTTCCGGATGAAAAATATAAAGTCCTTGATAACTATTGTGGTGAGTAACAACGTCCACCGCAGCATTTATTATTTCGAGACTACTTCCTATTTTGTGCGCGTGAACATAGGCGCGACGAAGAAGTCGCCGTAGAATGTATCCTCTATCGGTATTCGACGGCAAGACACCGTCATTTATTATAAACACCGAAGTGCGAATATGATCAGCAATAACTCGTTGGGAATGAGCGTTATCTGAATTCGATTTATCCAAAATCGCCATGATTGGCAGAAAGAGGTCGGTTTCAAAAATATTATTTTTATTTTGGAGAGCCATAGTTAAACGTTCCAGTCCCGCGCCTGTATCAACATTTTTTTGTAAAAGTTTGTTTGTAATTTGACCGTTCTTTTTTTCATACTCCATGAACACATCGTTCCAAATTTCCACCACCTTCTGTTCCGTATCGGCTTTTTGATATTCCTCTTTAGTTAAATTTCCCAAACCATGAGGGGTGATGTCGTAGAACATCTCGGTATCGGGGCCACAAGGACCGTTTTCTCCCACACCCCACCAATTAGATTTTGCTCCCATGAAAAAAATTCGGTTCTCCGGCACGTATTTCTGCCAAATTCTGAATGCTTCTTCGTCTTTAGGAGCATTCTTATCACCTTCAAATACCGTAATGTAAAGTCGTTTTGGATCAATGCCAAATCCTTTTTCCTTATCCGTCAATAACTCAAAACTCCATTGAATTGCGTCTTCTTTAAAATAATCCCCCATAGACCAATTACCCAGCATTTCAAAAAAAGTATCGTGAGTATTGTCGCCAACTTCTTCAATATCTTGCGTACGTACACATTTCTGAATATTAACCAAACGTTTACCCAGGGGATGTTTTTGTCCCATAAGATATGGCACCAGAGGTTGCATTCCCGCGGTGGTAAAAAGTACCGAAGAATCATTCTCCGGCACAAGCGAAGCCGAAGGGATAACTTTATGTCCCCGCTTTTCAAAAAAGGCCAAGAATCGTCGTCGAATTTCTTCGGAGCGCATATCTGAAACAATATAACACAATTAGATTAGAGTCTTAAGTACCTTAAAATCTTCTTTAAGGGTATCGAGCAGATGCTGATTGTAAATTGCGGCAGCGGGGTGATAAAGAGGAATGAATTTAAAGGTCAGACCTTGAGAATTTATATCTAAGGTCTGACCTTGGAAGACTTTGCCGTGTAATTTACTTATAGAATCCAGTTCCCATTCAAGACCATATCTCGTCATCACATATTGCATTGAGAATCGACCGAGCGTTGCTACCACTTTCGGTTTAATAATTTCAATCTGACGATCCAAAAACGGCGCATAGATTTCTATCTCGTCGGGATACGGATCGCGATTACCTGGTGGACGATCTTTGACAATATTAGTCACGTACACATCCTTCCTGTCTATGCCAACAGAAGTTAAAAGTATGTCCAAGACCTTTCCTGCCCGCCCGCAAAACGGCTTGCCGGTCTTGGCTTCGTTTTCCCCTGGTGCCTCGCCGATAAACATTATGTCAGCTGAATGATTTCCTTCTCCTATTACCGGGAAATACTTGTTCTTTACTCGTTCGGCATAAAGCGGTGAGGCCACAAGACCAATAATCTCGTTCTTAATTTTTTTTAATTCTTCATCACAATTCATTTATTTCGTTCATGACGGGTTCTGTATTAAAATTTTTGCCGAGAAATTCATTCAATAATTTTGGATTCTTTTTTATGTCTGAGCAAAGCACAGTTCTGTTTTCCAAAAGTGCTTTTTTGTCGTTGGTTGAGAGCGAAATCAGACAAGTGATCGGGTGAAGCGCCTCGCTTTCAATCATATCCTGCAGACTTCCTTTTTCAGGATAATTCCACCCGATCATAGTCAGATTCTGACAGATTCCATAATGAATAGCAGTGCTTGAGAACTTGGTATTGGTCACAAGCCAACAGCCAGTAATGTGCCGATTTGAAGCGCCATAATCAAAAACATTGTCGCGCAAATCATCAAATCTTGCCTTAATATAGAGAACTACTTTCAAATCGGATTTTGTACCCAGATCATTATGAAACTTTGCTTCAATCATTATTAGTTCTTTTTCGTTGTAAGCCACCACGTCAACTTCGTGCGCCACACATTCGCCAAGCACAGTTTGACGAGTCTGACATTTGTAACCCTTGGCTTCAAGCACTTTGGCAATAAAATCTTCAAACGGAAAACCTGACGGTCCGAGATCCATCACTGCTCGGCGGAGAGAATAACTTCTAGCAATCGGTTTGCTTATTTTCTGAAGTACAGAAAAGGCGTGTCTGTAAATATCGTTAGTAGTCATTTCGTTGTGAAGCTCTGGCCAGATATGCGACCTTACTTGTTCTACGGCTTCTTCCGTCGCGCCAGCATGAAAAAGAGAGGCCATGAGCTTCTCTTCATCAAAAATTTCCCGCTCCCCGTTCGCCTTGAGAACTGTTACTTGTTTGCTTAGTTGTGTCATTTCATCATTATACCTCACAAAACTACTTCAATATTATCCATTAATACAAAAAGAAAGCCGCCCCAGAGAGAGGTCGGCTCCTTTGTGGCGGCAATGTTCGAGTGATATTTATTTCGTCAAGTCGCGTGACCCGGTTTCCACGCCATCACGGAAATTATGACCATCATCTGGCAGTTCACTCTGTTCACACCATCTTTCATGGATTATGAACTCGAGCGTACCCTGGACAACTTTAATACCGTTTTTTTCGAAGACCGGTTTGAGGAAATCAAATCCTTTGTCAATTATTGGATCAAGGAACACCCATGGCTTATGGGGATGGGCACGGAGGGCTTCCGAGATGCGTTCGGCGGCATTATCAATGTTCGCAGTACAGCGAACCCAATCATGTTCATTGACAATGGAAAAAATTTCTAAGTCCTCATGTTCGGCAATATACTTGAGGACTTCATGCACGCTGGAGGTTGCTGCGGAAGCTAAAGTCCACCCCATATGCATACCCCTCAGTCCGCTTTTTAGAGACGACCGCCAAAAAATGTACCGACCGTCTTCCATTTGTCCATTTTCACAGACTCTATCGGAGAGGCCAAGCACCAGTACACGAGTGTATTTTTTTATTTCTGAATACCTCATCACTAACCTCCTTAACAAATTAAGAGAAATTTGAACGACACATACAATTCTGGCATTATAATAGCATGTGGAAGACATTTTGTAAATGACCAAATCTATTTGATTATACTATCCATCACTCCGCCGCCGAGACAAGCGCTTGCGCCATCCTTATCAAGATCGCCGTAAAACACTATTGATTGGCCTAGGGACAATCCGCGCACTGGTTCTCTAAACTCCACCTCCACCCTGTCAAAAGCTAAGCTTTTGACAGTAACTGGGAGTTTGTTTCCGCGGTATCGTATTCGGGCAAATAGTTGTCGTGTTTTAAATTCATTGATCCAATTTACACCCTTAACCACAATTCGTGTCGGTGAATGTAATACCATCTCCAGCTCATTATTTGAAACAGTGAGAGTATTCGCCTTCATATCTTTGGATAAAATATAAAACGCTCCTTCCTCCGGTGACCTCTTGGTGATTTCGAAACCGTGTCTTTCTCCTATGGTATAAAGCAAGGCGCCCTTGTGAGTACCGATGATATCGCCGCGAGTATTTAGTACCTTGCCCGGTTTGGTTTTAATAAAATGAGAAAGAAATTCATCCATCGATACATCGCCGATAAAACAAATCCCCTGACTATCTTTCTTCTCAGAAACCGGCAGATGATACCTACGGGCCAGTTTTCGCACTTCGCCTTTCTCTAAATCACCGATGGGAAAACATGTATGGGATAAATCATTTTGATTGAGAGTCCAGAGAAAATAACTTTGATCCTTTCCTCTATCTTTCCCCTCTTTCAGCAAATATCGATACAGAGGTTTAACCTTTGTAGTCCCAAGGTTAAACCTCTGTATTTGAGAATAGTGTCCGGTGGCAATAAAATCTGCCCCCATTTCTCGAGCCTTTTTCCAAAACGCGCCAAATTTAATTTCTCTGTTGCAAAGCACGTCTGGATTCGGTGTCCGGCCGACCTTGTATTCGGCCACCATCTTGTCCGCTACATCCTTTTTATACTCCTTTTCAAAATCAAAAAAGAGAAACGGGATATCAAGCGCAATCGCCACTTTCATCGCATCGCGTCTCTCGTCTCTCCAATTGCAAGGCAAAAAATCCGGTTGCCAGACTTTTATAAATACACCCGTGACGTTGTAACCGGCTTTCTTCAAAAGCGCGGCGCTGACCGCGGAATCCACACCTCCAGATAAACCTACAAAAATTTTACGATGAGAGGTATTTGGTAATGTTTTTTTTATGTTCATCGAAAGTCTTGGCATAATGCATTTCCCCGTCCTTGCCTGTCAAGAAATACAGATATGGAGTTGGAGTTGGATGAATGGCCGCCTCAATCGAGACAAGACCGGGATTATTGATGGGACTTTTCGGCAAACCGACATACTTATAAGTGCCGATCTCCGAATCAACTTGCAAGGGCATACCCAGATCAAATCGTTTCCACAATATGTCGGAGGCCATTTCTCGATCTTCTTTAGTATCTGTTTCTGCTTCGAGAAGTGAGGCCATAATAATAATTTCTTCTAAGGTTCTGCCTGAAGATTTAATATCTGGCAAAATAGAAGAAATTTGACGAATAAAATTATCATTAAGCAGTTTAATGGTTGAGGATGCGGTTGCAGTGACGGGTATAAAATAGGTATCCGGAAATAGATATCCTTCTGGGGCTGAAACTAGAAAACTCTCGCGATTAAAGGATTGGAATTTATTGTCAAAAAGCGAAGCAATCTTTGTGACAGTAAAACCTTCTGGAATAGTTAGTTTAACTGTCTTTACACCATACTTTCCGTGAAAAAATCTCCAAGCGATAAAAAAAACATTTTCAGGAGCAGACATTAAATATTGACCGGCTTTCATATTGCGCCCGCCGCCAAGTATGATGGCAATCGTCCGAAACCAAAACGGGGAGCGGATTACTTTTTCCTCCTTTAATTTTTCCGTCAAAGAGTAAAGTCCAATTCCTTCTGGAACAGTAATCATCGCGCCCGAAGGAAATGTAAACGGAGAAGTAGTAAAAAAAGAACCAATTACGAATAAAATGATACCAATAAAAGAAAGATATATTCTCAACATTAGACGGGTAGATTTGCCGGCGCTTCCGTTTTCTTCGACTCCACGCGTATGAGGGTCGGGGTTGTAACAGTAGCTCCGGGAAAATGAAAGATTGTGGCCAATTCTTCGACTGTTAAGACGTACGGTTTACCAAAAACATTTTTAAACGGCGGATTAAAGACCGAGCGTCTCTTGTATGCCTCAAGTAATGTCCTTTGTCTGTATTTTCTTTTTATATCAAAAACGTCTTCCCAGGGATACACGATGCCGGGAAGAAATTTGTGCGGCCGAATATGGTTTAAAAATGTTCTCGAACCCAACTGGCGCATAGCGCCAATAATTCCGACTGTCCTGCGAACTGCTATTGTTTTGGGGGCGATATAGACCATTCTAAACATGGCATCAAACGCCAATTTGGCCGCATTTCGTTCGATAGAATCGATTGTATCACTTTGAGTTTTAGTGAGATTAAAAAGACTATTGGGTTTACCCTTTTCTGTTTCAATAAAACTTTCTTTTTTAATGAACTTGTCTATTTCTTCCTTGATATTTTCCTTCCAATCGGGTTTGGTAAATAATCGAACATCTTCAAAACCCTCTTTACGATGACCTTGGATCAAAATTTGGATCCATTGATTCTCTCCCGGTTTAAGAGTCCCCAAATATTCTAGAATGGGAGCGATTGGGTCAATTATTTCTGTCTGTTCTTTGCCTGTCTTATCAAGCCCAAAATCAATATATGTTTTGATTGGATAGATATCTGGTTTGTGCAATCGAGTCGTTATGCCGGATAGATTCATTGTTTTAGGATCAAAGATAATTTTTGTGGCATAATCTTCCACTTCCACAACCTCGGCGCCGGGATAATGAGTATAAATTCTAGATTCAATTATGCGTTTCCATTTGGGAAACGCCCAGATAAAAAATTTTACTTGCCCACCAATCGATACTATTTCAAGAGAAAAAACGTCTCTTACCGCACCCTCAAAATAAACCTCTGTCAATGTGCCTATGACATCTTCCCAGATACCATCAAGCACCATTTCCATGGCTGCTGGCGACTTTTCGGTATTTTTAGGAATTTTTATTTCCAGAAGAATACTGCCAGTTTTTTTCAACCATTCGCGCCTTTTGTAATTGATCCAAGTGTGCATAAACAGCCACAGTAGAAACACCGGCAACCAAATGGGCCAAGTGGCAGATACAATCCGCCAAACCTCCCGATAAAAATCAGTTTGAAAAAGGGCGAGAAAGTCACTAATAATCATGCTCTTAATTCTACACGGAACCTAAACGCAATGGTAGCGGCCAGAAGAATCTTTCTTAAAATACTTAGTATTCTGAAGATTTACTAAAATAGTGTTTTCCTTGACGTAGCGTTCTTTGAGAACTTTCTCTATAATCTTATCTTTCGTCAATGGACCTTCTTTTTCCAAAATCTTTTTAATAACGTCTTTAACCACACCGGACATATATCCCCATTCAGAGAGAGCATAGAGACCGCGTCCCACCAAGACAAATCTGGGATCCTTAATCAGTTCATTGTGGGTAGTAGCCACATGCGCCTTTTTATTGAAATATTGAGTAATTGCTTTGGCCACTTCTTTGAAATGAATCGGGGAACCATGTTTTCTGATTACCAGAAAGGCGTAATCGCGCATCCCCTTTGCATTAACATTTGAAGATGATGCTCGACCCCACTCCCCTAAAGGATTTTTGCCAATTTTATGGGAAATGGCGAACCAACGTTTAATCATTTCTTCATTTTTGTACTTTTCGTTCAAATCCTTTACTTCTTCAAGAAAAGAGCCGATGAGATCGCTCTCTACCACAAGTTCATCATCAGACAGCGAGGAGTATAATTTGCGGAGCGCGGATTTAATCTTTTCCGCAAGCTCTCTATCTACGTGCCAATGATGCTTGAACTCTTCGTCTGCCTTCTCGCGCTTAAACTCTTCGCCAATAATTAGTAAAAAATAAAAATGATTTTGGATACTCGGCTCTTTGCTCAAATGTTTAAGAAGATCTTTCTCGGAAATAATACCGCCAAGTGCAAGAATGGTTTCCTTCAATTCGACAAAAACCGGTTCGAGATCCTTATAGACCTTAGATTTACGAATAGTTAAAAGAGAGTGATTCTCTATTTGGCGCACCCGTTCTCTGGTAATACCATATTTCTTGCCTATAGCATCCAAGGTAAACTTGATAGCTTTGGATCCCAATCCGTATCGATTAATAAGAATATCCTGTCCACGCTTGGTTAAAACTGATAATAGCCGTTTGGTGATCTCCTTGGGTTTGAAGTTTAGGGCAATTTTTTCGCTCATGTTTCTCTCATTTGTATCACCTATATAAAGAAGTGTCAAGACAAGTTTCGAATCAGGTTACAATGCTGACAATTTTCCCAGGTATCATAATAATCTTCTTGGGATTTTTTCCACCAAGCCATTTTTGAACCTCTGACAGAGCCAAGACGTTTATTCTTATTTCTTCCTCACTTTGACTGCGAGTAACAAGCAAATTAGCTCTCACCTTACCATCAACTTGCACAGCCAAATTTACTTCATCTTTTACCAATTTCTTCAAATCGTAAGTCGGCCAACTTTGGACATGAATGGAATCTTTGTGTCCGAGAGATGCCCATAATTCTTCGGTAATATGCGGAGCAAAAGGCGCAAGAAGTAAAATTAAAGTCTCGAATTCTTTTTGGAAAATTTCTTTTTGCTTATCCAGAGCATTGACGTAGATCATCAGAGCAGACACCGCAGTATTAAATCCCATAGACTCTATATCGTCAGATACTTTCTTAATCGTTTGATGCATCAAGGTCTCGCTCTTTAAGGTCAGACCTTTGGAAACTTTGGATTGAAGCCGCCAGACCTTCTCCAAAAATCTCCGCGGACCAACAAGCGCATCTTCGCTCCAAGCAATGGCTTGTTCGAATGGACCCATAAACATCTCGTAGAGCCGCAGGGTGTCCGCACCAAAACGTTCTGCTATAGTGTCGGGATTAATGACATTGCCTTTTGATTTACTCATCTTCTCTCCCCCCTCGGCTAAAATCAGTCCGTGAGAAGTACGTTTCTTGTATGGTTCGCTCGTGGGAACAAGTTTCAGATCATAAAGAAATTTGTTCCAAAAACGCGAATATAAAAGATGAAGCACCGTGTGTTCCATACCGCCGTTATACCAGTCAACCCCGCCATGGCGGGGCAAGTCGCCATCCAGCCAATATTTCAGTTTATCCAGAGATGCAAATTCTCTATCATTAAACGGGTCGCAATAACGTAGGAAATACCAGGATGATCCGGCCCAATTTGGCATGACGTCAGTTTCCCTTTTGGCTTGTTCATTACAATTTGGACATTTGACATTCACCCATTCCGTGATATTAGCAAGCGGAGATTCACCATCCGGTCCAGGTTCATATTTATCCACTTTAGGCAGTTCCACCGGTAAATCTTTTTCCGGTACCGGCACAACGCCACACTTGTCACAGTGAATCACCGGAATGGGCTCACCCCAATAACGCTGACGTGAGAAAACCCAATCGCGTAGTTTGTACTTGACGACCCTTTTGCCAAAATCTTCGAATTTAGCTCTTTGGTATTCCTTAATAATTGCTAAATTATGTTTCTTTGCAAATATCATATCGCGTTCATCATCGGCAGGAACACCCATGATAGCGCCGGTACCATAATCAGACATTACATATTCTGCCTCCCAGACCGGAATCTTCTCTTTGGTCGCGGGATTAGTCACGAAGCGACCAGTAAATTTATCTTCCTTGCCATTAACCACGACAAAAGTGGCTCCAAAAATCGTATCAGGCCGTGTGGTAAAAATTTCAACATCATCAAATTTAATCAGTACCCCTTCGCTCCTTCCGATCCAGTTTTTTTGTTGGGTTTTGACTCGTTTCGGATAATCTACGCTGTCTAAATCTTTTTCAAGTCTTTCGGCATATTTAGTAATAGCAAGCATCCACTGTTCTTTCTCCTTCTGTTCAACAGATGTGCCGCAACGTTCACAACCACCATCAACCACTTCCTCATTGGCCAGACCAATCTTACATTTCGGACACCAATTAATTGGAATCTTTGCCTTGTATGCCAAACCTTTTTCAAGAAATTTAAGAAATATCCACTGCGTCCATTTGTAGTATTTGGGATTTGAAGTATCAATCTCTCTAGACCAATCAAAAGAGAGGCCTAATCTTTTAAGTTGCGCACGAAAATTGTCTGTATTTTCTTTTGTAATCTCTGCAGGCTGTCTGCCAGTTTTGATCGCATAATTCTCCGTTGGTAAACCGAATGAATCCCAGCCGATCGGATACAGGACATTAAATCCTTCCATCCATCTTTTACGCGCAATAATATCCATCGCTGTATAGGCTCTCACGTGACCAAGATGAATCCCCACACCAGATGGATACGGAAACTCTACCAATGCGTAATATTTTGGTTTCTTGGAATTATTGTTCGCTTGATAGATTCCGGATTTTTCCCACTCTGTTTGCCACTTAGTTTCTATCTCTTTAGGATTATATTCCCTAGCCATATGGGCTAGTATAACAAAACTTATTTATTTGAGTCTTACCGGATACAACTCCGGGTCGATAGTGCGAGTAAAACATTGACGTCCCGCTTCATGTTGCCAACTCTCACCAGACTTACCCATTGGTTCAGGATAAACTACTCGAGTCGCGGACCCCGAAACATCTTGTGAGATTTTGTTGAATTCCGCGCAAAGATTGAAAGCAAGATTCCCGGTTTTTTTATACTCATAAGAATCTCTAGTCTGTGGATCAACCGGAACAACAAAACCAGATATCGGATCTTGCAAATCTTCAAGTGAGGCGGGTAGTACTCCCTTTTGCTGCCAATAATTTACGATTTGCCACTGGATACTTTGCAGATCAGAAACTTTTTGTACATCATAACGAAGCATGCGTTGATTTTGGGGCGTACCCAAGACGCTAAAACCAGCTACAATAGAGCCGACCACCAAAATCACTGCCACCACTCTCCAGATATTTCTACGAGAACCGGTTAATCTATCTCTCAAATCATCCATATAGTAACCAAAAACACAGCCAGCAACCACCAATACCGAGAGAATTTTTAAAAGAAAGGCCGTCGTCATCTCCTGTCCATCAAGAAAATAATAAATAAGAGTGACAAGATCCCCCGCAAGCACTCCGCCGGCAAGGAAGATGGTGATGTAGATGAGCCACTTGCGGACCGGATAATCTTTACGACTCGGATCTTCTGCGTATCCCTTTCGGACAAAATTGGTCAGAAAAAGAAAGAGGGGGAAAACGACGATCAACGTTGCCACCGGTAGGGAGATAGACGTTGAGTCGTAGTAGGAATATTGATTAACTTGCGGAAAGGCAACGTTGATAACGCGAAACAAAATATTGAGAAGTGCCACTGTGCCTGTGTATAGAATTGCGATAAGAGCAATGTGTAAAAAGAAATCCTTGGCTGTTATTTTGGTATTCATGTCTCTATTGTATCAAATCAGAAATTCAATAACATCTCCGTCTTGAACCACATATTCCTTACCTTCGGTTCGGAGCCAGCCCTTTTCGCGTGCCTTGACGAGAGAACCCGCTTCAATCAACTTGTCATAATGTATCACTTCGGCACGGATAAATTTTTCTTGGAAATCGGAGTGAATTGATTTACCCGCTTCCGGCGCTTTCGCGCCTCGCCACGTTGTCCAGGCTCGCGACTCATCTTCTCCTGTAGTAAAAAATGTAATCAGATTAAGTAGTTTGTATGCTTCTACAATCAACTTATCCAAACCTGTGCCAAATACCGGATCAACCTCGAGATACGGTCCGGGAATTTTATTTTTGAAATCTGCCGATATTTGGCCTGCAACTTCGGAAATATTTAATACATACAAAGTTGGTTTCCTAACTTCCGCTGCCTCAAGTTCCATATTGATAATTTCAATGTCAAAAAGCGGATCCACTTTTTCATGCACATGAATAATATCTGGATCTTCAAAGGTTCGCACCACTTCAATAATGGTGTCCACTTCGCGGATATGAGAGAGAAATTTATTGCCCAACCCCTCACCCATTGAAGCTCCTTTGACCAATCCGGCGATATCAACAAACTCCACCACCGCCGGAATAGTTTTCTTGGATTGTGACAAAGTTGAAAGTTTTTCTAATCTCTCATCCGGCACCGGCACAATCCCCACTGACGGATCAATGGTGCAGAAAGGATAATTCTCCGCCGGGACGCTTTTTTTAGTAAGCGCATTAAAGAGCGTGCTTTTACCCACGTTTGGTAGACCCACGATACCAATTTTTAACGACATGGGGTTAGATTATCACAAAATACTTGAGGATTCTTTTGATTGACATATTCATATTCGAGAGTAAGTTATGCTGTAGAAACAACTGAATTTATAAAAAAGGAGGCAAAGATGTTTCTTGAACAAGTCACTGCGTCCTGGGCCGGACATCAGACCATGAAGGGTTTTCCGCTCCTGCCTAAAACTCTCCCCACCGAGAGTTCCTACAAACGAGGCGATTCCCAGATTACCAAAACCAGGTGTTTTAGAACCGTAAGATGGGCTCGTGTATGGCGCAGGGTGGGAAGAAATCCCTCCACAGGCAAAGATATATGGAAATGGAAGGATGCGTACTGGATTGATTAACTGATAAATGGAGGAAGTTGTGAGGGGTCAGGCTAACCACCTGACCCCTTTCGTTTTATTTACGGTGGACGTAGTAGAACTACCTTATCGCCACTATTGCAAACTGCATAAAATATTTTTCTAAATCTTGAAGAGTAGTTTTATATTCCGCACTGCCAAGCACTGCATCGGCAAAAAGCTCTTTGGCTCTATTTATCTCTAACATACGTTTGATCCAGCGCTTATCTCTTTGAGTAAGATCAAATAGCTCCATGGCTCGTGTCACCGCTCCCCAAAAAGAACTTTCATCTTTCCCCTGCCATTTGGCCGCACGACCAACCTCGCTACCAATATTCCCAAACTGCTCAGCGAATGATAGAGACCACCATCTTTCTTTTGAAACCAATTGCATATTACTTGACTAATTTAACTACAATTTCCCGTATCTCTTTTTGGATCTCGATATCTTCAACTCTACGAGTCTTATTTTCGAAAGCAGGTTTGAGGTTGATCATAGAATCAAATTCAATGAAATCCTCTCCTGATTTATCCAAATATAAGTTTATACCCCACGTATCTTGTGATTCAGAATTTTCTTTTTCCATAAGAAGAGATTGAATATCCACGTGTAATTCTCCACCCACACCCATAATACCTCGTCTCACATCAACAACCGCTTTAATGACATCCCCATATTGTTTATGGGCTAGATTTTCTAACTCACCCTTAGTAATCTTATCTTTAACGATTATGGTCTCCATATAACAAGTTTATCATATTCCCCCACTTATCTATTACCAAACAACCTCTTAAAAATTATTTCGCTTTGCGGCCGAAATTAAAGACCTTGCGCTTAATGCGCTCTCGACGGGCCACACTGCTAAAATGTTTCAGATAACCAAACTTGCGTACATAAATTGGACCGAACCCGGCAAACCACAAAATTCCCTTCCTCAATTCATTGGTGGTATCGCCAAAGACAATTCTCTGTATAAAAGGAATGGTATCGGATGTGACAAACATGGTGGCGCTTCTGCCTTTCAAAAGTTTTTTCCAAGTAAATTCACTTGTAAATTTATAGGCAAAATCGGGAAGCCACACTCTATCAAAGAGACCCTTCAATATGGCCGGCATAGTTGACCACCATGATGGGTAAAAAATCACAAAGTGATCACACCATCGTATATTATCTTGAAAAGCCATCAGGTCTGGTTCAAGTTCTTGTTTCAGTCTATATCCATGGTGCAGAATGGGATCAAATTGCATACTTCCAATATTCATACGACGCACTTCACGCATAGATTCTTCTGCTCCCTTCTGATAATCGTCGGCCAAAGTACAGTTAAAGCTGTCTTCGTCTGGATGACCAACTAGAATAAAAATTTTTTTCTTCTTTTTTCCAAATACAAACATGCTATTTCATTAATCTTTGCAATTCAGCTTGATGTTCGCGCATAACAACCATAGTGGCCGCCATCTCACTTTGGCCAGTCTTCACCCTTTTTTGCACCTCATCTCCGATCTTCTTAAAGAAGTCCGGATATTTTTCCATCAGTCCAAGGATAAGATCGCGCTCTTTTTCCGGCATGTCTTTCATCTTCGCCTTCATGGCTTGCCGAAGGAAGAAATCTTTAATTTTCCCCATACCTGATATTCTACCAATTCTTGCAGCACTCTACTACTATTTTAAACCAATTCTTTGTCCGACCGTTTCTCGAAAGAAATATCAATCCAAACAATAACCACGTTACAACCACCTCTAAAATAATTAATATATCAAGAGTCCTGCTCAAAATTGAATAAAACACGATAAAGACAGACAGTAAAAATGGAAGTTTAAAAAACTCAAACTTTTCCGGCAATGCGCTGGCCAAATAATACATCAAACCCACCGCAGTACCACCCATCAAAAGCGCCAGAATCACCAGATCCAAACCAATCGCTAATCCCACAAGCCATGTACCAGACACGGCAAAACAGATAGCGCAGATTTTTGTAAAAATCTTTTTAAGACCCAAAGAAAGAACAAAAAATATGATTATAAGTATGGTGGCAATAAACATTTAGGTTGTGATTTGCAGAATTATACCGGCCAAAACAATAAGAATAAAAGTGATGACAAGACCCTGGTACGGCAACATTCTTTCATTTCGACTTCTTGTCAGCGCCGTACTTAAATAAGGAGAAATAAAAAGAAGAAGAGCTCCGACAGTCGCGCCAAAAAGATACAAATTTATAAGATAAGTGTTATGAAACACTGTGCCATATCCGCCCCAAAGAGAAACGTAAAACGATCTGGATTCCTTAATAAACGGCATGATGGGAATAATAGTGGAAAAAAAGACAACAAGAGTGACGACCGCATCCTGGCCTTGAAAATATTTTTGCTTAATCATTTTTGCAAGCCACAAACCAAGTGCCAAAGAGAAAGCGCCAATAAACACACCGACTGATGCGGTGGAGACTCCAAGTGACGCCGCCAGCACGGCAAGCGCTCCCGCGCCAATGGTACAAAGTGGACAATGGGCCAGTGTAATTTTAGGAATTAAGACTAGTGTTAAAAGAAAGAATTTTTTCATAATCTTATGTTAGACATTACATCCTCCGCCCTGTTTCTCTCCTGGTTCATATCCGGGAAACCAGAACGAGTTTAGGACCAGAGCGCTATTATACATTTCTTTTTCAGTGGCTCCTTGCGACGCCGTAAGTTCCAAGAAACCGAGCATAGCCATACCATGATTACAGTCGGGAAAATACGCCGAGTTGCCACAGCAGGGTCTGTATATACTTTGAGCCACTCTGGCAACCGATTTTTCTTGTTCGGCAGTCAGATTAATAAATCGATGCGCATTGTAATGGTCCATGACGTCCCCTTTCGCCATTGTCCATCCGGCGGTAGAAGCAAAATTTTGTGGTCCGCCGTATTTTGGATTAGCCATTTCCCCATCCTCCAATACGGGACTTTTATTCCCCAGCCCTAACGCCCACAATAAATTCAAAACAAATCCCGCATTATCTTTATTGATCTCAAGTTGTCCATCATCTTCTCCAAATAACAAGTTGGCATACTCATTGGTAAATTGGCCGCGTCCTTCATATATGGCCTTGAATTTCTCACTGTCTATCACTCCCGCTCTCACTAATTGAACGCCCATATCATCCCAAGAAACTATCAGGGCCGCTTTGTCGGCTGATGCGGTTTGTTTACCGGTGGCAGTGGTAGATTTTAATGGTTGCTGATAAAGCACAGCCCCTGCAACAATGAGTCCCGCCACCACAATACTTGCCGGTACGATATTTATGTCGCGTGAACCATTCATAGCGTTACCATTGCCTTGATTTCTAACTGAAGCGCGCCACCCTTTTCATCCACAAGATAAATTTGACGTTCTATGGGCCCTACTCCGAGAGGGCCGTGCGCGGCCGGGTCAAAAACAACTTCAATAGTTTTCTCCTCACCGGCTTTGATAATTTCATTAGCCCGAGGCACTTCATTACCATGACCGGGCATACCGAACGGACCCCGTTTGCCCTGTGCATCCACAATGTAAGCATTTGTGCACATGCACGAAGTCACCACCGTATCAACTCTTAAATCATTTTCAGTTTTATTGGAAACAACAAAAGTTGTAGTGACACTACCGTCTTTCATTGAGATTGTACCGAAATCGTAACTGTTTTTCTCCGCGGTAAGAATACTGCCCGAATCTATTTGACTTTCAGCCGGCAAGACCGCCGTGCCGTTATCACCCTTCCACAGAAACAACGCTATAATACCCAACACAATCAAAACTAAAATAATTAATGTTTTATTTTTCATAATTTTCTTATAGCTAATAAACTGGCATTTACCGCTACAACCACAGTAGATACCGACATAAGTATCGCCGCAACGGCAGGTTCAAGCACAATGCCTTTCGAGATAAGCACGCCAGCCGCCAGCGGTATGGCCACCACGTTGTATCCTGTGGCCCAGAAAAGATTCTGAATCATTTTGGAATACGTCATACGCGAAAGACGAATAATCTTCACGATATCCCGCGGATCGTTCTTAACCAAAATGATGCCGGCGGATTCAATAGCCACATTAGTACCGGCGCCAATAGCAATACCCAGATCGGCTTGCATCAGCGCCGGCGCGTCGTTTACTCCGTCGCCCACCATCGCCACCTTTAAACCCTTGCTTTGAAGCAATTTGACTTTTTCAATTTTTTCTTCTGGTTTCACTCTGGCAAAATATTCATTTATACCGAGCTCTGCCGAAACTTCCTTGGCCACTTCTTCGGAATCACCGGTAATCATGATGATATTCAACCTCATATCCTTTAGCGCGTTTAGAGCCTCTCTGGCTTCAACGCGCACGGTATCGGAAACAATGATATTGCCGAGCGCTCGATTATCCGCTTCCACTTTTATATCCGCGCTGTCTCTGTGCCCAACGAAAATTTTTTTGCCTTCTACCAGAGCTTCCGCGCCAACGCCGGGAATGCGCCGAAAATTTTTAGCTTCTTTAATCTCTAAGTTTCTCTTGCGTGCTTCAGTCACAATAGCCGAAGCAATCGGATGTTCTGAATGTGCTTCTATAGTGGCAGCAAGACTTAATGTTTCATCCGAACTAAATCCTGTCACACTAAATTTTCCCTCCGTGAGCGTACCTGTCTTATCGAAGAGAATAACGTCAACATTTCTTGCTGATTCTAGAGCTAGACGTTGTTTGATCAAGCAACCGTTCTTGGCCGCTTTAGTGGTGGAAATGGAAGCAACCAGAGGCACCGCAAGTCCAAGCGCGTGCGGACAAGCAATTACCAGCACGGCCACCACACGAGCAACAGCAAAGGCCACGGTAGCGCCAACCGTGAGCCACGTGACGAAAGTAATTATTCCTCCGACCACGGCAATACCGGTTAGATACAGAGCGGCTTTATCCGAAAGTTTCTGCAGTCGAGATTTGGAAACCTGCGCTTCAGCAACCAGCCGCATCACTCCGGACAAGAAGGTGTGTTCGCCTATTTTTGTCACTTCAACCTTGAGAGCGCCATCGCCATTGGTGGAACCGGCAATAATTTCATCACCTACCGATTTTGAAACGGGTTTAGATTCACCGGTAACGAGAGATTCATTTATCTCCGAATTACCTTCAATAATTTTGCCGTCAGCGGGCACCCTTGAACCCGGCTTAACCAGAAGAATATCTCCAACCACCAATTCACCTAAAGATAAAGTGATTGTTACCTCATCGCCGAGTTTAGACGGACGTATTACTTCCGCTGTATCGGGCAAAAGTCTGGAGAGTTCTTTGAGAGCGCTCTGCGCGCCAGAAACAGCGCGCATTTCCATCCAATGACCAAAAAGCATAACAGTAATAAGAGTGGTTAGTTCCCAAAACAATGTTTCCTCTCCTGCAAACACGGCATAAACACTCCAAAGGTAAGCGGAAACAATAGCAAGGCCTATAAGCGTCATCATGCCCGGTAATCTTGCCTTCATTTCTTTCCACGCCCCAGTGAGAAAAACCCAACCCCCATAAAAGAATACTGTTGAACCGAGCGCTAGTGATAAATATTCCGAACCAATAAATATCGGCGGAGACCAATTAAAAATATTTTTCATCACATCGGCATAAAGAACGACGGGAATGGTCAAGATGAGAGAAAACCAAAATTTATTTAAAAATGTTTGAGCATCATGTCCTTGGTGTTTATTGTGATCTGTGAGATTAGCAGACGGACGGTGAGAACTGGATGAATGACAACAATTATCCATGTTATTTTTTCTTTTGCGCTAATTTATACACTTTGAGAATTTCGTCCACGGCTTGCCTTTCTCGACCGCTCTTCATCTGTTCAAGAACGTGGGTAGAAAGATGATTCTCCAATATGAGATGCTCCACGCCGGAAAGCGCTTCTTTAATAGCGCTAGATTGAGTAATAATATCCACGCAATACTTATCATCCTCGACCATACGAATCAGACCGTTAAGTTGGCCTCGGATAACATTCAATCGGCGTAAGGCGGATTTCTTTATTGATTTTTTCACACTTTCAAGTATACCCCATGGGGGTATTGATGACAAGTGAACATACTAATCTGTTTTACAAAGCGTTTTTAATGCCGCAAAGTCGGTTTTTGATAAAACTTTTGTATGACCTTCATTTAACTCATACATTATCGCTTCATGGTCATCTACATGTTCGAGACCAAGCGCATGTCCGAGTTCGTGTGCCAGCACCTTCACTAATTTATCCCGATTGCTAAATTCATAAACATTTATTTCTTGGACATCTTCAGTAATCTGATAGACTCCTCCCACAAACGTTTCGCCGCGCAAGGCGCCAATAGTATTGTAAGCTTCCACGTTTAGATTCAACGATTTGACGAGATTATTAAGTAATCCGACCAAATGATTGATTTCATTAACCATTTGATTTAACCGCGTCTCCAAGAGTTTCAGCTCCGTTGCCTCGTTCTCAAGCGCCAGTCTTGCCGTCTCCAACTGTTCAAGTTCTGTGTTGGAGGTTCTCTTTCCCCTATTCCAAACCTTTACCCGTTGCTCATAATCCGAATTCTTTTCATTGAATAATTCAATTTGCGCATTATAAATACTTTTGACATTTTCGTATTCTGCTTTTAAGCTAACGTATTTTGAACGAAGTGTCCGATATGCAACTTCATCTTTTGTTACGACATTTTCAAGACTGGAGAGCACGCCTGTCGTTTCTTGCCTGTAGTCATAAATAAGATTGACCGCTAATTCGTCGCTTTCCGGAGAGTACATAAAAAGCTCTTTTCCGATCGGCTTTTCCAAAATTGCTTCGGCTTCAGCAAGCGCGCTCAAAAAGGTTTGGTACGAAATGCCAAATCTTCTATCAAAAGTACCAATGCCATATTCAATCGGTCTGTCGCATGCCGATAAAATCTCCCTAGATTTGGAATAATTCCAGATCGTAAAAAACACCGCAAAAATAAAAGTAGCAGCTATTATGTTTCTAAAACTCATAAAGCTATTTTACTAAATTTTTCAATTCCTTATAGCGAAAACATGATTGGATATGATCGTTTATCATACCAACCGCTTGCATATGGGCATAAACAATGGTTGGACCGAGAAATTTGAAACCGCGTCTTTTCAAATCAGTTGCCAGGGCCACGGACTCCTTGCTGAGAGCCGGTAAATCTTTTTGCTTTTTGCGTTTTCCGTCCATTGGTTTTCCTTTTACAAAGTTCCACATGTATTTGCTGAAAGTGCCAAATTCTTTTTGTATCTCTAGAAATCTTTGAGCATTGTGAATAGCGGTCTTTATCTTTAATCGATTCCTGACAATACTGGGATTTTTGACAAGTCTGGCAATATCTCGAACGCCAAACCGCGCCACTCGGCGCGGTTTGAAATCGGCAAAGGCCTGTTTATAACCATTTCTCTTCTTCAATATCGTAAGCCACGAGAGTCCGGCTTGCGCGCTCTCAAGCACTAGAAACTCAAAAATTTTTTTATCGTTCGTGACCGGTCTACCCCACTCTTTATTATGGTACTTAACCATCAAGGGATCGCCCTTGGGCCACCAACAAGTCCCCACGGAGTTATTTCTTCTTCTTGGCAGAAAGGATGCGATACATACCCGTACCACAAACAGGGCACTTACCCTTGGCAGCGGGACGGCCAGGTTTTATCTCAACCTTCTGAACATCTTTTATTTCACGCTTTGTTTTGCACTTTACACAATATCCAATAACTTTTTCGTCCATAAATTATATTAAATGATTAAATATCGTACCAACCGCCATTGTACCATAGGAAAAGCCCCGTGCCAGCTGATCATAAGACTAGCTGGCAAGGGGCGTGACGAAGCGAGTAAACTAGGAACATCCGGCGTCTTCAAGTAGAGCGACAAGATCGTTTATAGAAAACGGCTTCGCCAAGAAGGTTGCACCATACTTAGTGCACATCTCCTCCAACTCTTCCTGTGAGGATTGAATACTGCCCCCACTCATGAGAATGAAGGGGATCTCAGCTAGATCCAGCCGAGGATCGTTGCGAATGTTCAACAACAAACCAATCCCGTTCATCTCTGGCATCTGATAATCCGAGATGATATAGTCGAACCTTTCTCCTTTCTCGAGAAGTCCCCATGCTTCTCGACCATTGGTAGTTAAAACGACCGAGTGATCGCCATTCTCCTGGAATAAGCACCCTAACATCTCGCGAAGTAAATTATTATCTTCCGCCAATAGAATCTTCATATGGACTCCTTGGTTGCTAAGCTGTTAGTCTATGTATAGAATTATCATAATTATACTAAAGAGTCAAGGGGCAATCTTTTTTGAATTCTTTCTTTCTTTGAAATATTCCCAAATCGGTGGAATGAAAGATATTATGATAATGATTACCACAATTGGTATCACATACTGATCGGCATTAGGCACTCTGTGTCCGAAGACATATCCTAGAACAGTAAGACCGACTGCCCAAAGAAACGCCCCGAGTATGTTGAATTTGGCGAAGATACTGTATTTCATTCCACCCACTCCGGCCATAATTGGAGCGAAGGTGCGTACTATGGGAACAAAGCGTGCGATGAGAATAGTTTTTGAACCATATTTATCAAAAAATTTAGTGGTTTTATCAATATGCGAAGGATGAAAGAAAAAAGATTGAGGTCTAGAAAATAACTTCGGACCAATTTTCTTACCAAATAAATAACCCACGGCATCACCACTAACGGCTGCAATAAAGAGCAGAATCGTTAGTGGCGCTATTGAGAAATACCCTTGAGAAGACAAAAATCCTGCGGTAAAAAGTAAACTATCGCCCGGAAGAAAGAAACCGAAGAATAGTCCCGACTCGGCAAAGACAACAAGAAACAGACCTAGATAACCGCCAATTTGTATTATTGACATAACATCTACCATAATGATGCTATCTTAACAGATTTGTATCATTTTTTATAAAAAGAAGACGGCGCGACCAAGAGGTCGCGCCGTTAAGTTATGCATTCAGGATATCACCTTCAAAGATCAGCCCGTCGCCAGCATGGTGGGATGTGCACCCCGAATCTCATCTGCATCGGGTAAACTTTTGATGGCCTTCAAAAGTCGCCCAAGTTGTGCCGAATCTTCATAGATTTCCGGCACCCCCACACGGACTCTAAAATGTCCATTGTCTTCCAAATGCACTTGGATCACCCAATCCGGACCATAGACTGAGCGAGTGGATGTTGGCACTTGAGTAATCAGGTATTTCTCCCGACTACCATCCCATTTGGATTTTGTGAGTTTTAACGCCCAATCAGTGATCACATTCCACAATGGCTCATATTCGAGGAAATGAAAACGAACAAGACTTTGTGACCACCCTTTCTTGATCAGCGCTTCGCAGATGGGATCGAGAGTCCAATCGACCTTACCCATGGATTGGGCGCACACATTGAGATCATATGCGCCATACCCTCTATATTTGTAATTCACCACTACCAAACCTTCTGCCAAGGCAAGGTACCGGGGAATACTAAACTGGTCCGTACAAAGCACATATTGTCCGCGGTCCTGTTCTGCCACCATCACAAAACTTCGGTTATGATAGTGTTTATGAATCGTCTTAACATTAATCAACATGGAAGCCTCCTTGGCTTGAGTTAGCACACGCGGTTTGTCTATTCAATCTACGTATGTAATACAACAAAAGCGGATAATTCACAAATCACTATTTACGATCCCATTAAGACGCAAGATAATCAGTGATGTTCTTAGCAATCGTGTTAACGGTTTTTTTAAAGCGGGTATCATTCTGTTCAAGAAGCAGAAATCTAAACCCATGGAAAGAAGAATTGAATCCGGAGGAGAGGGGCACCACACATATACCGGTCGAAGCAAGTAGATAATACACAAAGCGTTTGTCCATTGAGGCGTTTAGCAGAAGTGAATCAATATATTTTTTCAAACTATTTTTGACTGGCAAAGTATGATGGTTCTTTAAAGTCCCCTTCTTAAACACACAAGTAAAGTAGAATGCGCCACGCGCTTTATGGACAATAATCTCGGAAATTTTGGAGAGAACAGAATATGCATATTCTGAACGTGCTTGGTACCGATGAGTGCGCAGAGCTAAATACGGATAATACCTTTTGTCCCCCATCACTTTCGGCAAAACCCTCTGCGGAAGTGTGGTCGAACAAACTTCAAGAGTTTTGGAATCAACTATCGAATGTACGTATCGATTGAAATTTTCATCTTTGTCACGATTATAAAATTCTATCCAGCCGCATCGCGCTCCCGGCCACGGAAATTCTTTGGAAATACCGCGCATGGCAATGCCCGGCACTCCGTCTATAACCGACGCAAGTTTATACATTCCGCTTCCCCTAAATGCCAGATTTGAATATATCTCATCAGAAATGATAAAGAGTTCGTATTTCTTCGCAAGCGCTACTATGGCACGAATTGTTTCCTGCGGATAGACAAATCCGGTCGGGTTATCCGGATTTACAATAAGGATACCGCCGATATTTTTGTGTTCGCGAATTTTTTTCTCCATCTCCGTCAAATCAGGCTTCCATCCATTTTCGGGGTTAAGTTTATAGGTGATATGCGGTTTATCGGAATGTGCCGCTTCAGTGGATGAATGTGTTGGATACGCTGGGTCAGGCCCGAGTATTCGCGTTCGCGGATTAAGATTTCGATAAATATGCGATATGGCATCGCCAAGCCCATTAAAAAATAAAATGTCGTCGGGCGTAATCTGAATACCCTTTTCAAAATTTCGTTCACGCGCGATATAAGCGCGGGTTTCATTAAGACCCTTGGTCGGTGAATAAGCAAAAGTTAAATCTTCCTTGATAGCATTGGATACTATTTTCTTGATCCATGTTGGCGGCGCTTCCCCTTTTGCTACCGGATCGCCTATATTCTCCCAGACTATAGATATGCCCTCTTTTGCCACACGCTTGGCGACATCAACAATCCCACGTATTTCGTAACGTAATTTGTCTGCCCCCGGATGTACTAAATTTTGTCTCATAAATCAAATTTGGTGGTCTACGCTTGAAATAGCTCGAACGTTCGCCGCCCCCACCGGCGGCGAAAACCCCAGCGAGAAATTCGGCGCGGCAAAGCCGCACCGCTAACAATATCAAATTTTTCTTTGGCGGACTAGATTCGAGCGCGAAGCGCACAATTTTGTTCTTTATGAAAAACAGAAACCGCTCACCAAGATGAGCTGGTGAGCAGCTTCTGGTGAGCGGTTGATGAACCGTTAGCGGGCGATCTTTCCCTCGAGGGCTCCGGTCCAACGCCCGCGATGGTATTGCACAACGATGGAGTCGCCGGTCCGCAGAAGGTCAAAGACCTTCTTGGAAACGGTGATTCGCATGTCGCCATGCTGCGTCATCACGAAGATGAAGTGCGCCGGAGAGGCGTAGCCCATCGACGACGAAGCGCCGTACCCCGTTCCCATAAATGGGAGCGAAACACCTTCCTTCTTGTCGGCGACGGTGGTGCGTTCGACGTGGTTGGCTGTGAAGATGAAGTCGGTCGGAAGCGGTTGAGGCCGGTCCCAGCCGTATCTGATTGCTGTCGCGTTCATTTTGCCCTCCTTAGGCGTTGTGGCCAAAAGGCCGAATCAAAGAAACTACCGAATTCTCCTACGATTATACACCCAAGACCACGAGTTTGTCAAGTGGTCAAGGACAACGACAAAAACGTCATATTTATCAATCCAATTCTTTGAAATGAATTGTATGCCTAAAAATTTTCTTTTTCCAAAAACAGAACCGTCGTGTCGAAATCAATCCGAAAATCCAATGGCGAATGGCCGCCGAGCGAAGCGAGGCGGTTGCCTCCGGCTTGTCTTTTTCTCTAGTGTGGTCATTATACCAAAAAGTTCGGACTTACTTCCAGCAGAACCCCGAATGAGG
>JBBTYJ010000016.1:0-23750 GCA_038061835.1 Patescibacteria group bacterium
GCGTGCCACATCATTTGTTTTGGAAGTAGGTGCGAGTTTGGTACAATAGAGACACTTCAACAAGTTCAGTGTAAACACATTATCTTGCGTGTAAATATAAATAAATATCCTCAAGTGCCTTAACGGCATCTCCGGCAGCAATATTGTTCTGGTGATATAAACCATCGGTCGAATCTCCGGCGGCCCAGACACCCTCTGTTTGTGCCCGTTGCGTTCTGGCGTCCACGGGAATTTGACCGTATTTGTTTAGAGAAATAATGTTTTTGGCAAAATCTGTAGCGGGTATCAAACCAATCTCGACAAATACTCCGGTTACGGGCAATTCTTTTTCTTTTCCCGTTTCTTCATAAATTAATGAGTTCACAAATTTACCCGCCTTGCCGTCGGGCAGGTCCCCTTTAATTTCTTTGAATGTCACATTAGTAACGACTTTCATATTTGGATGAGAAAGTACTTTCTGCACCGTTACTTCATCTGCTTTGAATTTATCACTGCGAGCGAGAAGGGTAACTGATTTGGCATAAGCCAGAAGTTGAGCGGCTGTTTCAAAAGCGGCATTACCACCGCCTATTACAGCTACGTCTTGTCCGGCGAAGAGTGGTCCATCACAAGAAGCGCAGTAAACGATACCTTTATTTTCAAATTCTTTTGCGCCTGGAATTTCCAATTTTCTCCTTGTGCTGCCGGTAGTAATCAGCACTGTTCTGGTCGCATACGAACTTTTATTCGTGGTTACTTGGAAACTACCATCTGATCTGACGATATTGTTTGCCTTCTCTCCCGTTTTGATTTCTACGGAATCTCTGGCGTATGAACGCAGGTGTTCTTCAAGCGCTTTACCAAAGTCTAAACCTAGAATACTTTTAGTTCCTATCCAGTTTTCGATATTGGCTGACTCGGTACTTTGTCCGCCGAAAGATTCGGTAATTAAAATTGTTTTAAGCCGTTTGCGAGCCGCATATACGCCAGCCGCCACGCCGGCAGGACCTCCGCCGATGATAATTAAATCAAACATTCCTCTATTCTACTTGAGTTTTGAGCGTCTGAGAAATGATGGCACCGCGCTCCAATCATCATCGTTGTCTTCCATAGGTGGCCGGACTTGTTTGATTTCAGGTTTTTTATCTTCTGTTGCGAGTTTCGCGGTTTCCTTGTGGGATAGGGGGGGAGTAACAACGTTGAATACTTTGCCAGTTTGGCCTGTATGTGTAAATGTTGTTGATGCGCTCTTATTAGTCTGATTTTCGTTATGGCCGAAAGCTTGGAAAAGCGAGGAGGCCTTCTTCGAGTAATTATCTGGGAAGTTTGACGCAATAACAGTAATTTTCAGTTCACCTTTCTTAAGTTTATCGTCTCGAACTGTACCGAAAATAATCTTAGCGTTAGGATCGACCGATTCGGTAATGATTTTGGCTGCATCTTGAATTTCAAACATCGTAACATCATCTCCACCAGCGATTGAGAAGAGCACTCCCTTAGCGCCATTTATTGAGATTTCAAGAAGAGGAGAAGAAATAGCAGATCTGGCCGCGTCTACGGCGCGATTGTCTCCTGAGGCAGAGCCGATACCCATAAGTGCCGCACCGGCATTTTCCATTACTGAACGAATGTCTGCGAAGTCGATATTAATGATACCAGGAGTGGTAATGAGATCGGAGATGCCTTCAACCGCCTCCTTTAAAATATTATCGCAGATAGCAAAAGCATTTTTGGCTGTGATATCTTTGTCTATTGTTTGAAGCAGACGATCGTTTGGAATAATGATGAGAGCATCGACGGCTTGTTTGAGTTCTTCTATGGCCGCCTCTGCTATTTTCATTCTTTGTTGACCTTCGAAGAAGAAGGGTTTAGTTACAACAGCCACGGTTAGACAACCATTTTCTTTAGCGGTGTGAGCCACGACTGGCGCCGCGCCGGAAGCCGTACCTCCGCCCATACCCCCGGCGATGAATACCATATCTGCGCCCTTTATTGCTTCTTGAATCTCTTCCTTTGTCTCTTCGACGGCTCGTCTGCCCAAATCTGGATTCATACCAGTGCCGAGTCCGCGAGTTAGGTTTTTACCGATATGAATCTTCTTTTTAGCCAGTGAATGATGAAGATCTTGGACATCGGTGTTAGTTGCGATGAAGTCAACCCCCCTGACCTTGGAGTTAATCATATGATTCACGGTATTTTTACCGGAACCGCCTATGCCGATGACCTTGATTCGGGCGAAAGATTCTACCTCTGGTTTGATTTGTGGCATGCTCTTAAATTAATTTTTAGATGCGTTCATCTTACCAGAAGAGAATTAAAATAAAAGCAGTTGACGTCGTGCAGCGAGTGTTGTGAAAAAAAGCTCGCTTTTTTTCGACAACCGAGCGAACACGACGGAATCACGAATTGATTCTCTAATAGATAGAGTGTCCTCTTATTTTAAGGTAAAAATTGAGAAATCCAGTGCGATATAACTCTACTCCAACGTAGACCATTTTCTTTAATCAGAGAACCATTCCTGATACCCAAGGAACGCTCAACATCCTCGCCATTAAAACCGACGATCAAAAGTCCACAGGCAATAGCCCAAGTTCTTTCCTTAATTTTTCCCTCCGTTGTGTTTCCAAAATATACTTCTGCCAATTGAGATGGAAGTTTAAAACAATTTTCCGCAATATTTTTTATATTAGGTATGGATGCGCCTCCGCCAGCAAGAATCACTCCTGCGGGGAGCAGGGCGTTTCTGCCAATGGACTTAAGATGTGTTTCAACTAAATCAAAGTAGTCGCCGAGCCGCGCTCTTATCACATCTTCCAGTTTCTTTTTAGGATAGGTTAATCTTCTCTCCATATCACGCTTAACTCTTTCGGCTTCTTCGGGTGAAATTTTTAAACTCAAGGCGATGCTGTTGGTAATATCGTCACTACCGACAGGAAACACTTCCAGTGAAATTAAATTATTATTTTCAAAGACGACTGTAGACAAAGTTTCTGCGCCCAGATCAACTAAAAGACAACCGGCCCTCTTTTGTTTTTTTGAAAGAGTAACAAGACTAAGAGCCACCGGCGCGGCAACCACGTCCGCAACCTCTATGCCGGCCATCTCAATGGTGCTTATGAGACTATTGAGATGATGTTCGAGACAGGTGATAAAAAGAGCTTTCACTTCGAGTTTTTCTGCCTTGAGTCCCGCCGCTTGTCCCCAGACTATTTGACCGTCAATTTTATATTCAATGGGAACTGTATTGATGATTTTTTTATTGATTGAAACAGCTGGAGGTATGGCAGCTTCGGCGATTTCGAGCGCCAGAGAAATATCTCTGTCTGTCACTTCACGATCCGCTTTGGATATGATTGTCGAACCGCTGGCAGTCACGCTTCCTAGACCAATGCCGCCGAAAGACACATAAGCGCGTTTGATTTTCAAACCGGCAATTTTCTCTGCCCGTTTAACGGCGGTTTCAACACTTTTTGCCGCTTCGTCCTGATTGGCAATGTATCCTCGGTAGATGCCCTTGGCCTCACTCGTACCAGTACCAATAATTTTGGGCACCAAATGTCCATGCTCAATTAATCCTTCAGCAATAACTACCTTGATTTCGGAAGTACCTATGTCAATGCCGGCTATGATGTGGCGCGCCATGTAATAATTTTTTTTCCGTCCGCTCCATTGTATCTCCATGTCTCATTCCTTTCAAATGTAAAAGTCCGTGGATAAAGAGATAAGTGATAAATTGATCGAACGACATATCAAATTGCTCCATTTCTTTTTTAGCCGTGATCAAGTCAATGAAAATTTCACCCGTACCAGCGTGTGTGGGAGTTTTTTGGGAAATAAGGAAACTCAAAACGTTGGCAGGTGTTTTTTTCTTACGATAGAGTGAATTCAGGTGACGTGAGAATTTGTCATCAACGAAAACTAAAGAGAGTTCAAATTTTCGCCCCAAGACGGTATTTTTTAGGCGAGTAAAGGGTATCAGATATTGTGATTTTGATTTCACTTCTTAGCGACGACGGACGAATTTACTGACCTCGTTTGATTTACCAAGCTTTACAAGTTCGGCAATTTCTTCTTTTTTCTTGAGATGAGTTATATATTTTGCCCGTCTAGTGTTGCGGGAGGAAAGACGTTGGGCATAACGTTTTGAGCGAACTCGCGGAAGAACTCCCGATGACTGGACGCGTTTAGTGAAGCGTCGAAGGGCGCTCAAATTGTTTTCATTTGCCCCTTTTACTACTTCTATATTGATCATTGTTTGCATTGCGTTTGCTACTTTAACACATCTTGATTTATAATACCAAACATGAAAACACCTAAAAAAGTACCAAATGTGATTTTTAAGACCCGTGTGAGGGATACTGGGGTTAAAGGCCCAAATCCGTATCGCTGGCAAGATGTAACGAGCACTAAAGTTTTCAGTGGTAAGAAGATTGTCCTTTTTTCGCTTCCGGGCGCCTTTACACCAACATGTTCCTCGTCACATTTACCGGGATATGAGAAAACATATGCAGAGTTTAAGAAACTCGGTATTGACGAAGTTATCTGTCTTTCTGTCAACGATGCGTTTGTTATGTTTCAATGGGGAAAAGCACAAGGGATCAAAAATGTAAAGCTTCTCCCGGATGGTTCAGGTTTGTTTACTAAAAAAATGGGAATGCTTGTCAAGAAAGATAATCTCGGTTTCGGTAATCGCTCATGGCGATACAGCATGTATGTGGAAGACGGCGAAATTAAAAAGATGTTTATTGAACCTGGATTTAGACATGATTGCTCGACTGATCCGTTCAAGGTAAGTGGCGCCGAAACTATGCTCAAGTATCTCAAATCGAGAGCTAAAGCGTAATGTTTTTGAGGTAATACGGGAGATCACTTATTCTTATTGTATCTTGCGCCCGTGTTATTGTATTTCTGATTGTGGCGGTGTTATCGAGCGCTTCTTTTTGGCCGATGATTATCAGATAAGGCACACGCAAGTTCTCAGCGTTTGAAAGTTGAGTGGTGATTTTGTCTTTACCGATAAAATGATGCAGTGGTATGCGATGATGGCGCAAAAGTTCTATGAGAGACAGGGTTTTGATCCGAGCTTCTTTGCCAAGTTGAATCAGGTAAAATTTTGGTCTTGGTAATTCTTTGTACATACGTTTCTTACCGGTATTACTTAAAGAAGTAGAAAAGATACTGACTCCCGCCATGGGAACCTCTTTTCTTAAGCCGAAAAAGCGCGCCAGACGCGAATAGCGATAACCGACAGCCAAAGTATTTATGTTCTCATTCTCAATATTTCTGATAGCAAAAATAGTGTGAGAAACATAACTTTTTTCCCCCACTAATTCCGGCGCCAGACGGAAATCAATACCTAAAGCTTCTATATATTCGAGTACCTCTTTAAAATAAATTCTGCTTTGCAGCGACAGAAAATTGATAGAAGAAGGCGCAGTTTTAGCAAGCTCTAGAGCTTCTTGTGTTTCGAGTTTGAAAAGATTAAAAATGTCTTCTTTTATATTTTGTTTCCATTCGTTTGACAGATTTGCGCCAAACTTGCGCGCATAATTTGTCAGCTCTCGCTCATATACGTTTAGAGATTCGCGATCGCCGAGACAGTTAATATCGACACTCAAATTTTTAAACCCTTCTTCGGAGAGAATTGAAAGGGTTGTTCTGATAAGAGTGGCTTCCGCTATTCCAGAAGATGAACCGATAAAGTGCAGAGCATAGTTGCCAAATTTTTTTCTCGATGGTTGTTTTTCAAAAACTATAGCAAGAGGATGCGGCAATGAAGCAAAATTCTCTTCCATATATGTGCGTATGACGGAGATTTTTTCCGTGGCATCGTAATGAGGGTGGCTTCCGCAATTTTTGGCTAATTCAATATCGCGTCTGGTAATCTTGGGCGCTGGTATGGGTAGGAAACCAAAATAAGTTGCAACAACAAGAGCCCTGTCAAATTCTTTTAATTGTTTATCCGATCTTATGCTCCGTTTGAGTATCATTGATGATTATTTTGTTTCTGTTTTGGTATCTGCATAGTCAGAATAATCACCTGGGAAAAGTGACGGCGGGAAGAAGCGGACAATCGGTCTGCCGACAATATTTTCCTTTGGTACGGGACCCCATATCCGCGAGTCAGCGCTGGCCTGACGATTGTCTCCTAAGACAAAATACTCATCTTTGTTAATAATGTAATCAACAGTGTCCTTTTTGCTTAATTTGACATACGGTTCGTCTAAAACAAAACCCTCCGAATGCTCGTTATTTATGATGGTAATTTGTCCGTTGGAGATCGATATTTTCTCGTTTGGCAAACCGATAACGCGTTTAATGAATGATTTCGTGGGATCTTTGGGGTATTTAAAAATTAAAACAGAACCACGCTCCGGAGTTTTAAAGCGATAAGTTAATTCATCGACAATCAGATAGTGTCCCGTTTCGAATGTTGGATCCATCGACGAACCCTCCACTATGAATGGTTGAGCCACATAGATACGAAACGGTATAATTATTAGAAGAGAAAGAAAAATTAAGGTTACTAACTCTCTCCAAAAATTTTTTGAATTTTTGTCTGATTCCGGAGTGGTATCCATAATTTTCTATGATTGTATTCTTTATCTTGATTTGACACAATAGCAATATGTATATCATCGTAGGTTTAGGCAATCCAGGAACAGAATATACGCGTACTCGACACAATGCTGGCCGGATGGCGACAGATTTTATGGTCGGGAAGGTTGAGGAGACAAAAACGGTGACACCCGATACTTTCATGAATAAAATCGGAAGCGTTGTTGCCAAGGTGATTAAGTCCAAAAAGTCGGCCAAGAAACTAATTATCATTCATGATGATCTGGCTTTACCGCTTGGTGTTATTAAAATTTCTTATAATAGAGGTTCTGGTGGGCACAAGGGGGTGGAATCTATCATCCAAGCTCTTAAAACCAAAGAATTTATCCGTATTCGTATCGGTATATCTCCCCAAAATAAACCAAGTGGTGAAAGTGCAGTCGAAAAACATATTTTAGGTGAATTTAAAAAGTCAGAAATGGAAATCCTAACGAAAGTTTTCGCGCGCGTGCAGAATGCTATTGAAGTGATTGTCAAACGCGGCTTCACTTCCGCGATGACGGAGTTTAATAAATAGTATGAGGGAAAGTGGAGAAGCTGGGCACTTTCGTAGAGCTTGAAAAGATAACTGGCGATAACGTGAACGCAGAAGACGTAAGAGAAGAATTGTTCAAAGAACTAGAATCTCTGGGCCTCTCTCGTACCGACGAAGAAATCCGCGATGACGACACCCAGATTTTTCAACTGGAACACAAACTAAAATAGCGATTGAGAGGAAACCGTCTCTTGTCAAAAGCTTAGCTTTTGACATAATGATATAATGAGGAAAGTCAGAATCTCTCCTGGAAAGTATTATCATCTTTTTAATAGGGCAGTAAATAAGCAAGTTATTTTTCATGATACCAGCGACTACGTCAGATTTTTATTTTTAATTCTTTATTTTCAATCGCCAATCATTTTTCCCCAGATTGGCAGGTTAGTAAAAAATTATGTCAAACGCTTAGTATTTGACACTTTGGATGAGGATAAAATCATCAAACGGCGAACTGTTGAGTTGGTTTCTTTTTGTATTATGCCAAATCACTTTCATTTAATCGTTAAAGAGTTGGGAGATGGTGGAATATCAGAATATATGCATAGAGTTATGACTGCATACGCAAAATACTATGGCACCAAATACAACAAGTCAGGGCATATATTTCAAGGGACCTACCAAGCGGTTCATCTGACAAGTGACCGGCAATTACTATATTTATCCGCGTATATTCACAGGAATCCAAGAGAAATTTCTAAATATCGTGACGAGTATGATAATTATAAGTGGTCTAGCTACTCAGATTTTATAAAAGAAAATCGCTGGGGAGATCTACTTTTGCCACAAGTTATTCTCGGGCAATTTAAAAATAAGAATAAATACAAAGAGTTTGTTGATACTAGTACAGCAAAGTTGCTAGGGGAAGAATTAGAACATATCCACATCCTGTGATGTCAAAAGCTTAGCTTCTGACAAGTCGTAAGTTATTTGGTTTTATCGACGAACGACAAAGCCATCTTTTGTTCTTTCGGATCAAACAGAGTTATTTTGAAAGTATAAACCTTCCCCATTTCGAGTTGTTCGCGCAATTTTTCTTCTGAACCGAATTCAGAGACATGCACCAGTCCGGCTACACCTTCTTCAATCGAAGCTAGCGCTCCGTATTTGTTGAATTTGATGATAATACCTTCGACTATGGCATCCTTCTTATACTTTTTCTCCGCTTCTTTCCAAGGATTTTCCTTTAAGGCTTTGATGGAAAGAGAAATCTTGTCGTCTTTGATCTCAATGACTTTGACTCGGACCTTTTCGCCGATCTTAAACATGGTCTTGGGATTTTCAACAAGTCCCCAATCTATCTCTGAAATATGCACCAAACCCTCAAGTCCCTCTTCAAGTTTGATGAAGATACCAAAATCAACCAGGCCGGTCACTTCGCCGACAAGCTCATCACCCAAAGCGTAACGAGCCACGATATTTTCTTTGTCTTTGGTTTCCGGACTTTTCTCGGAAAATATAAGTTTGCCTTCTTTAGGGCTGGCGCCAATGATTGTAACCGAAAGTTTCTCTCCGACAAACTTTTTTAACTCATCAAGAATTTTATCTCTGTCTCCGTCAGAGATACGCGGGTAGTGTTCCGGTTTGAGTTGAGAAGCCGGCAAGAAACCGGGGAGACCTTGCCAATTAATTATAAGACCGCCCTTATTGGCATCAGTGACGGGTAACTCAAAGATATGTTTTTCGCGGATGGCTGCTTCGGCTTCGTTCCAAATGAGCGCCTGACGCGCTTCTTTCAAAGAAATTTCAATATAACCTTCTTTTCCGCCAATACCAACGACTTTGCCGGCGACGATATCACTGACATTAATTTTTTTGATGATATCTCTGGCGTTTATAAACTCACGACCATAGATAATACCGGTACCAAAGGGTGGTAAATCAATATAAACTGCGCCCTTATCAATACTAATAACAGGTCCTTCCACCAAGTCGTCTATAGAAGGCGGATTAGGTACTGTTGCCAAGAATGCGTCAGCGTCTGCCGTATTTATTGTAGTCAATTTAGATAAGCCGTTTCCGGTCCGCGCATTTAAGAATGTATGCCAGAATGTGCGGGGTAACAAAAACGGGGGCTAATAAAACACCATACTAAGTTATCAAAAAACGCTGGTAAATGCAAGTGATTTGTGCTAAAATGAACAAATGATAATTACTTATCACGGCGCGGAATGCTTCAAAATCTCACACGGAGATATTACTCTGGCCATCAATCCGATCTCCAAGGATTCCAAATTCAAACCCACAAGATTTGGCGCTGATATTACTCTCATTACCATCAATCATCCCGATTTCAACGGTCGCGACCAAACCTCGCGAGGCGACAAAGAATCGTTCGTTATAGATGGCCCGGGTGAGTATGAAATTAAAGACGTTTTCATAAAAGGCTTGTTGTCCGAAGGACCCGCTTTGCCCGATAAAACCGGTAAAAAAATAAACACGATTTATCTCATATCTTTTGAGGGAATGAATTTATGTTTTCTTGGCGCGCTTGCCAATGCGACTCTCTCAAATGAAATTCTCGAAGCGGTAGAGGATATCGATATTTTGTTTGTGCCCATAGGCGGTAATGTCGTTAAAGATGGGATAGAGACGCTTGATCCCGCTTCTGCCTACAAGCTCGCAGTTTTACTGGAACCATCGGTCATTGTGCCGATGTATTACGTTAAATCTTCTCTGGATCAATTTTTGAAAGAAGGCGGCGAAACGAAAGTGGATTCACTTGATAAATTTGTGGTAAAAAAGAAAGACCTAGATAATAAAGAAGGCGAGATTTTGGTCTTAAAAGAGGAATAAATAAAAAGACACACTGGTATGAAAAAATATTTAGCCGAACTTCATAAAAAACCGGATTATCACAAGAAACAGTTTGCGCTCCTGACTTCGGGCACTATCACCCTCTTTATTTTTGGTGTTTGGTCTTTGGCAACTTTTGGGATGAGTAATGGAATAGTCGCCGATAATGATGTTTCCAATGTATCAACAGTGTCAGAAAAGGAAGTAGGTCCTCTCCAATCATTTCGTTCAAATGTAGCCTCAAGTTTGGAGGCTATCAAAAACAGTCTTGAACAACTTCAAGATGGATTCAAGGCAATAAATCTCGATGCTGAATACGGAGAAATGAAAGATGGGGCGCTAAAGACATATGGCCGATAATCCAAAAGACAAAGAAATTCCGTCTGGAGATGAAGATAAAAAGAGGGTAGTTTCTCGCGTCATTACGAGTGAGATGAAGGAGTCATTCATCGACTATGCCATGTCGGTTATCACCGACCGCGCCTTGCCGGATGTGCGCGACGGTCTCAAACCGGTTCATCGGCGCATTCTCTATGCTATGAACGAGATCGGCCTAGGCGCCGGAGCCAAGACGCGAAAATCTGCAACGGTTGTAGGCGAAGTATTGGGAAAATATCATCCTCACGGCGATGTAGCCGTTTATGACTCAATGGTAAAAATGGCGCAAGATTTTTCGATGCGTTACCCACTGGTTATCGGACAGGGAAACTTCGGTTCCATAGATGGCGACAGTCCGGCAGCCATGCGTTATACGGAAGCAAAAATGTCACGTCTGGCCGGAGAAATGCTCAAAGATATTGATAAAGATACAGTTGATTTTCGTCCCAATTATGACAGTACTCAATTGGAACCGGTAGTTTTGCCAGCGGTAGCTCCCAATCTTCTGTTGAACGGAACTTTGGGCATTGCCGTTGGTATGGCCACAAGTATTCCACCTCACAATTTGACGGAAGTGATTGACGCCACGATTTATCTGGCCGATCATCGCGAAGCCACAACGGATGATTTGTTAAAATTTGTCAAAGGACCGGATTTTCCGACCGGTGGCATCATTTTTAATGAGAAAGACATTCATCATGCTTATGCCACCGGTCGAGGAGGTGTTGTTGCCAGAGGTGTGGCCGAAATCGTTGAAAGTAAGGCGGGCAATTTTCAAATAGTTATTACGGAAATTCCATATCGCGTAAACAAGGCCGAATCTTTGATTTTCGACATTGCCAATTTGGTACGAGACAAGAAGGTTGAAGGTATTAAAGGTCTGCGTGACGAATCCACCAAAGATATTCGTGTAGTCATTGATCTTAAGAATGGAAGTCAGCCGCAGAAAGTTTTGAATACCTTATACAAACATACTCAACTCGAAGATACTTTCCATTTCAACTTAGTGGCGCTTGTAGACGGCGTACCTCAAACACTTTCGCTTAAAAGCATGCTTATTGAGTTTCTCAAGCATCGAGAAACAGTGGTGAGACGCCGTACGGCCTTTGATTTGGCTCGGGCAGAGGAGAGGGAACATATTCTTCTAGGTTTAACTATCGCGCTCGACAATATAGACAAAGTAATAAAACTTATTCGCGCATCAAAAACCGTGGATGACGCTCGCGTTGGTCTTAGAAACGAATTTAAACTTTCCGAACTTCAGGCTAACGCAATTCTAGAAATGAGACTTCAAAAATTGGCCGGTCTCGAGCGTAAGAAAGTCGAAGATGAGCTTAAGGAAGTGCAAGTGTTTATTAAGGAGATGAAAGAACTGCTTGCTTCGCCCTCCAAAATTCTAAAAGTCATTAAGACCGAACTTGAAGATATTAAACAAAAATATGGCGATGAACGTCGTACCAAGGTAATCAAAGGGGGAGTCAAGATTCTTTCTGTGGAAGATCTCGTGCCCGAAGAAGAGAATACCTTAGTTCTTACATCAGGCGGATACATCAAACGCACTAATCCGAACGAATATAGACGACAAAAGCGAGGTGGTGTCGGAGTGGTTGATCTTGATACTAAGGAAGAAGATTTTGTTACCAATTTTCTGACCGCAAGTACGCATGCCGATCTGCTTTTCTTTACCGACAAGGGCAAGGTTTATCAGATCAAAATGTATGATATTCCGGAGGGTAAGCGCGCCACGCGGGGTAAATCAGTTATGAATTTTATTGCACTTTCAGAGGATGAGAAAATTACTTCCATCTTGGAAATGCCTAAAATTTCTTCGGCGCGCGAAGGATCGTTGTTTATGGTCACGGAAAAAGGAACTGCTAAGAAAGTGTCTGCTAAAAGTTTTCAAGATGTGCGATCTTCCGGCATCATCGCAATTAAACTGGCCGCCGGAGACAAACTTATTTCAGCCGAACTTGTAGAAAAGGGTGATGATATTTCCATTGTGTCGAGGAAGGGTCAGTCCATACGGTTTAAAGAATCAGCTATTCGCGAGATGGGCCGTAGCGCGGGAGGTGTAAGGGGAATCAAGCTTGCCCCACCACGGCGGGGTGAAGATAAGGGAGATTCTGTGATTGGCGCTCATCGTATTAAGCCTGATTGGAAATCCGGCCATCTTCTGGTCATTTCCGCCATGGGTTTCGGCAAACGCACCAATCTCTCCGAATACAAAGTACAAGGCAGAGGAGGTTCTGGGGTTCTAACTTCAAAAGTAACACCAAAGACCGGACAGGTTATCGCCTCACAAGTGGTTACCGATCAAGAAAACGAAGTGATTGCTATTTCCAAAAAGAGCCAAGTGGTTCGAGTTGGATTGAAAGAAGTTCCTCTTTTGGGTCGTCAAACCCAGGGTGTGCGGATTATGAAATTGCGTGAAGGGGACTCCATTGCCTCCCTTATCTGTCTCTAATCAAGTGTGTCAAAGACGGTCTTTGACAGCAAATTGAAAATTGCAAATTTTAAATTGTGATATTATTAATATATGTCCAAGTTCCAAATCATTCTCATTGCTCTTTTTGCGGTGTTTATTGTGCTCGGAGTGGTAGCTTTCTCTCTTTACCGCGGTTCCAGTAAGGAAAATATTGCTGTGACAGTTTGGGGAGATATTTCTTCTGAAGATTTTAATCTTCTGCTTAATAGTACGGCCATCACTCAAGACAGGACGTTTAGTATAAATTATACGGCAAAGTCGACTGAGACTATCGATGCAGAATTTACCGAAGCGCTGGCGCAAGGAACGGGTCCCGATCTTCTTATTCTTACTCAAGATCGACTTTGGAAAAACAAAGCCAAACTCTCATTGATTCCTTATTCAAGTATTAGTGAACGAGACTTTAGAGCCACGTTCGTCGAAGAAGGGGAACTCTTTCTCGATGCCGCCGGAATCTACGCATTACCGCTCTCTCTTGATCCCATGGTGCTTTATTATAATAGAGATCTGCTTTCTGCCGCGGGACAAGCACGAGAGATGCGATACTGGGACGAAATTTACGCGGCGTCAAGCAATCTTTCCAAAAAGGATGCGGCCGGTAACCTTGTTTCATCTGTGATGGCTTTGGGAGAAGCCAGAAATATTTCTCACGCTAAAGATATTTTATCTCTGTTTTTGCTTCAGGCCGGTACGCCCATTACCAGTTTTGTAAATGACGCCTTAGATTCACGAATCGCCGATAATTTTGATCTTCCGATTTCGCCTGGTGAGAGCGCTCTTGATTTCTATACTCAGTTTTCGAATCCGACAAAAGTATATTACAGTTGGAATCGTTCTCTAATTGATGCTCAAACTCACTTCACTAGTGGCGACTCCGCTTATTATTTAGGATTTGCTTCAGAACTTCGCGTATTAAAGAATAAAAATCCTATTCTTAACCTCGGTATTTCCACTGTGCCTCAATCCAGAGTTTCCGGTAAAACCGTTACTTTTGGCCGTTTACGCGCGGTGGCTATCTCTCGTGGTTCTTTAAATCCTAGCGTTGCCCTTGCACTTGCAATAAAATTAACTTCTCAGGAAGTGGCGCTTACTCTGTCTCAAATTCTTTCTTTGCCACCGGCGCGACGTGACCTTTTGTCGGTCAAGCCAACCGATGCCATCCTTCCAGTCTTTTATGATGCCGCTCTGCAATCGAGAGGTTGGCTCGATCCGGATTTAATTGCCACCGATGCAATCTTTCGAGAGGCCATAGAATCAATTACCAGCGGTCGGGCTCGTACAGTTGAGGCAATAAACAAGGCAAATCGAGAAATCGACGCACTAATCAAATGAACGAACTAATAGCCCAAATTCCCAATCTTATTGTGTGCCAAGGTACGACAGCTGATCCATGTACTTTGGGACATCTCATTCTACTTGCGAAAAATCTGATTAATGCTTTGGTAATCATTTCAACTTTTCTGGCCACGGCCGCTTTCGCTTACGCGGGTTCCATTCTCTTGGTATCGGGTGGCAATGAAAGTGAAAAAAATAAGGCCAAAGAGATTTTTAGAAAAGTGCTCATCGGATACCTGTGGATACTCGGGGCTTGGCTTTTGGTTTACACTATTACTAGTGCCTTGCTTAACACCGGATTTTCTATTTTAGGTGCGCCATAATTATGAATTGGAATAAACTATCTGCCGTTCTTATATCTTTTTTCTTCTTTTTTATTATGGGTGTGGTCTCTGTGCATGCGCAAGCGTTAGCGGTTGAGTTGCCGAATCCATTCAGAGGAGGAAGTTCACTTTTTGATTTACTTCGTACGATTATTAATGATATTCTTCTTCCTATTGGCGGAGTGCTCGCCGTTCTTTCTTTTATTTATTCCGGATTTCTCTACGTGACGGCTCAGGGTAATGAGGCGAAGCTGAAGACCGCTCATAGGGCGCTTCTGTATACCGCTATCGGTACAGCGGTACTTCTTGGTTCCTGGGTAATTTCTCAAGTAATCAAAAATACCATTGATCAATTAAGATAAAATATAATGCCACCGAGTAATTTCAAAGAACTGACGGATATATTCATTAATCTGATACGGACTGCGCTACCTGTGGTTACGGGTTTTGCCCTAGTAGTTTTCTTTTGGGGCTTGACCAAGTTTATTTTTCGTCTCGGCGGAGACGAAAAAGCAGTAACGGAAGGGAAAAATCTCATGATATGGGGTCTCATTGCGCTTTTTGTTTTGCTATCACTTATGGGTATTCTCGCTTTTATTTATAGAGATTTTGGTTTTACTCGACCGTTTGGTCCGCCGCTTTTACCCACTTATAATTAATCGAAAAAATTTAAAATGACTGGAATCAAAGATCTTATTACTTCTGTCGGTGGTCTCCTCAATCCCCTTATTGTGGTTCTTGTTGCAGCCGCTCTTCTGGTTTTCTTCTGGGGTTTGGTTAAATTTATCTTTCGTGTGGGTGGGGATGAGAATGCGGTTGAGGGGGGCAAGAGATTGATGATTTGGGGACTTATCGCGCTTTTTGTTATGATATCGGTTTGGGGAATTATCCGCTTTATGCAAAACGCTCTTCCCCTTCCTTTACCTGGTGGTAATTTCCCTGTTACTCCGTCCCCAGTTTTGACTCCTGTTTGATTTTTCAAGTACTATACATAAGAGATTATACGTGGATAACTGTTGTTGTATCATTATTTCTCCTGACGTATGATGTATGCATACCAAATATGGGTATATAAATATTAGCAATTAGCAAATAGTATCTAGTAAAAGTAATTAAATGAAAAAAGTTATTCCTATCGCATTGGCACTTGCTCCGGCGCTTGTCTTTGCTCAATCACTCAGCAACTTAGAGACACTAGTGCGATCTATAGGCAATTTAGTAGATATTGCCTTACCTATTGTTGTTGGTATAGCACTTCTGGCTTTCTTCTGGGGACTGGTTAAATTTATCTTTGCCCAAGGTGACGAAACAGCTAAAGCAGATGCCAAAAAGATCATGCTCTGGGGTTTGGTCGCTCTCTTCGTGATGATTTCTGTTTGGGGTCTCGTTAAATTTATTGCCAGCGCGCTTAATGTTTCGACAACTGAAACGATTACCGTACCCACGGTTCCCGGTCTTTAAGGTATAGAAGAGGATGAGTATTTCCACTTTCCTCAACAAGATCAATCAGTTTATTCTTAATCCGTTGATTCTGTTGGCCTTCGCTGTAGCCTTTCTGGTTTTTTTCTGGGGTATCTTTCAGTTTATTTCTTCGGAAACCGCGGATACAGGCCGAGAAGAAGGAAAAAGAAAGATTTTTTGGGGCGTGTTCGGGATGTTCATCATGGTTTCCACTTATGGTCTGATATATCTGATTCTTAATACCTTTGGTATTCCTGGCACACACTATCCCTTTGGGTATTGAGTCAACATTTCCCTTAATTAATAAAAAAGGGCGCCCCGACGGTAAGGTCGTGGGCGCCCTTGCGGTACATGCGCGTGTTATTGGCGCGTATACCATAACGGGTCCGGGTCGTGGTATCTGTGAATTTTTATGGTCACAGTATTCACCCCCTTAACCTGAAAAACTCGAAACTTATCTCGAACCACACCACCAGATGGCGTTGTTCGTTCCTTGAAGAACCAGCCACTAACGAATTTAGTTTTGTCTCCCCACCAGACGATTATCTGATTTGGCTTCATCTTGACTGTGGCTGGACATCCTGAGTGTACAGTCACCATAAAGATGTCGCTGGGGATGTTATCTGGAACTTCAAAGAAACAAGAGTTCTTCTTTAGCTCTCTTTCGTCTATCTCTTCCAACTGTCCCCACGGGTAGTAGTGATAGGCGAACACCAGATATCCGATACCTACTGCCCACCAAAACCACGACCATTTCCATTTGAATCTGAACCCGTAATTCTTTGATCCAGCTAATCTTCTGAATAGCCAGATGGCAAGAATCACCGCCATGACAATCAAGATGTAGAAACCGATCGAATCCCATTTGATACTGGAAATGATCTGGCGGAGTAAAAATACGCTAATGACCACTACTGTAGTAACGATCAGATACAAGTATTTTCGCATGGACCCCCCCTTTCTCATTTGGTGTCAACTCCGGCAACTATGTTGCCGCCCAGAACCTTGGGTTTGGCTTCCTTGATTGCTTCTGCCATGGCGACGGTGCCGCCAACGGTATGAGCCCCCCAAGCTTCAACTTCTGCCCGAACACCAGCAGCTCGATTTTCTCTTTTTCGCCGTTCGCCATCACCGTCCTTGGCACTGGCATCGGCGTTGAGAGTGGCAATCTCGAGAGCTCTAACAGCCCTTGTCATATCTTCGTCACCACTAACGAGATCAAAGAGAACAAATCGCGCATCAATTATCTCAACACCGAACAATGTGTAAAGACTGGCTTCCGGCGATCCATCAGGTCCTATCCGGCTTAAGGTTTTGATTTCGGTAGTGACGAGCGTGTCAGTTCCGGCTTTCTGTTCCTGACGGAGTTCCTCGATACGCTTATCGCTTACATATTTCCGAAATTTTCCTTGTACGGCCGCTGTGGTTTGAACTTCCCAGCCACCGGCGAAGAAGAATGCTTTCACCGGGTTCATGACTTGAACTGTGAATACGATTACTGCGTCGACTGGGAAATTACCCACCGTTTCAGCCCCCTTAATCTCGACCGCCATGTTGTAACGGAAAAAGATCGAAGGCCCTGGACGGATTTTTGAAACCAATCCCCAGTTAGCGGAGTTAGGTAATTTTTCCCACTTATCATGTCTTACCTCGCGGTAAAACAGATAACGGAAAAATCCAATCCATACGACTCCGATGTTTGATAAATAATCCTCCCTCATTCTCGTGGAAACGGGACCGTAAAATTCTTGCGCTATCTGGTCGTAATCGTAGTTAGGTACCGATTCGATAATTTTATCGAATGGTCCGCTTTTGCTCCCGCGGACGAGTATATACATCTCGCCCGGTGGTGGTAGCGTCCTAAATGGGCTCCACCATGAATCCACTTGCCCAAGCAATACAATTACCTGGGGAATTAGAAATTCGACGGTGATAATCACGACTCCGACCAAAATTACTATCAGAACCGACCATGCTAACACGTTCATCTGAACCTCCTTCGCGTCATATAGACGCCTCAAGTTAAGGGTTAATATGAAGAACTTAACGTCTGGCGGGATTATACAACAAATATTAGTAAAATACAATAGTGTGGAGAGATTTCATAAAGTGTTATGATACGTAGACTTAACAAGCTTATTCAAATTATATGAACACGGAAATAATATTTTTTATCGGGCGGATTTTATTCGGCGGTTTTTTCCTCTATAACGCTTATAGTCATTTTGCCAATACGGCAGGTTTAACGGCCTATGCGGAATCCAAAAAGGTGCCAATGGCAAAGTTGGCGGTGATTGTTTCAGGCCTACTGCTTCTTTTTGGCGGTTATACCATTATCACCGGAGTTCGTGTTACAGCTGGTATCGCCGCTCTGATAATTTTCTTTCTTCCGGTCACTTTTACCATGCATGCCTTCTGGAAAGAAACCGGACAGGTCCGCATGATGGAACAAGTGCAATTTTTTAAAAATCTGGCCATTCTTGGAGCGATCTTAATGTTGACCGCTATTCCGATTCCCTGGTCAATGTCGTTGTAAATTCATAGTCCGTTATCCCATCAGTTGCTTGACATATCCAAATTTAGGAGGTAAATTACTGTCAGACAGTAAAAAATTTCAAGGAGGAAAACACCGATGGTGGGGATTGAAACGACGGGTGGGTCGAATGGGGAGAAAAATGGACTATGGTTTGTCACTATTCACGGGGTGGATAATGGTGGAATCCAGAATCCGTGGAGTGTGCCGATTATTGAGGCTCTTCGACAGCGCGATTTTATCGCGACTGTGAACGATTCACTCCACACTGGTGAATTGGAGGCGGTTGAAAATATGGTAGTTGTGCCGATTTTCGATCGCGAACGGGGTGTAAAACGGTTTAGCCCGTGTCTATGCACGGCATCTGGTATTCCTGATTGGGTTAGGAAGATCTCAACCGGTCCATGCATTGCTGTAGGGGAAAAATGTGTTTCCTTTTCCCACGTGATAGAGGCAACTGCACGCCAGATTGTGCATTTGTTCCTACCACGACGAAAACACGATGACGAGAGTTTCTGGTGGACTGAACCATCTATGTTCAGCCGAGCATCTCGTCGGTGGCGGTTATCCGAAAAAAAGATCAGTGTACATTCCGTGCCGTGGGTGAAGAACAAATAATATCGTTCCTTGCTCGGGCCGTGCTCGCCGACAGATCCCCCCGTGGGACCTGTCGGCATTTTTAATTTATACCTAAAACTACTCGTCTTTTTTACTCAAAGGGTCACTACTTCGCGCCGGTACTTGCTTTATTATTTCTATAATTTGATTATAATCATCAACGATATGAAAGAGCTTCAGATCACTATCAGTAATAGTACCGCGACGAAGCTGCTCTCTTTCCATAAATTTCTTCAATTCGTTCCAGTAATCGGAACCGACACAAATAATCGGTATGTTGGTAATCTTTTTTGTTTGAACCAGAGTCAAAATTTCAAAAAATTCATCTAACGTGCCGAAACCGCCGGGGAAAAATATAAATGCCTCGGATGAGAAAGACAGTAAAACCTTTCGCACAAAGAAATAGTGTGAATCAAATGATTTGATAATGTATTTGTTGGTGATTTGTCCATCAGGAAGTCTGATCAATAGACCAAGCGAATCACCTCCCGCTTCATAGGCCCCTCTATTGGCCGCCTCCATAATGCCCGGACCGCCACCGGAAAAAACGGCATACCCGAGTTTTGCGACTATATACGAAGCGAGTTTACGGGCACTCTCATAATAAGTATTACCTTCTTTAAACTGAGTGGCGCCGAAAAAGGTAACTGATTTTGGATAATCTGCGAGGAAATCAAATCCTCGCGTAAATTCTCTTGTAATCTCTTCCACACGTCTGGTAGCAAGCTTTTGCATTTCTACCCGACTTAGGGTTAATATATTTTCAGTTGATTCTTTCATGGCGCTATCATATCATATGTAGAGTACACCTATAAAATATTAAGAAAAATATGAAAAAGTTACACAAAAATCAATGGATCGCCGTGTTTGCAAGTTTGGCCTTTTTGGCTTATCTTTTGTTTCCCGGGTATATTATGAATCTCTTCAACCCCTCTAGCGATAATAATTCAGATACTTCTATACCCCAGACAGGTGTAAAAACAGAGGATGTTATTGCGGGTAATGGATCCATGGCTCAAAAGGGTGATACTTTGACTGTTCATTATGTGGGCACTCTTCCAGACGGTAAGGTTTTCGATAGTTCTCGTGATAGGAATACTCCGTTTAGTTTTACTCTTGGAGTCGGTCAAGTTATTCGCGGTTGGGATGAAGGTTTTACCGATATGAAAGTGGGCGGCAGGCGTGTTTTGATTGTAGCCCCGGATTATGGTTATGGCGAGCAGGGAGCAGGCACGATTCCTCCTAATTCGACTCTTATTTTTGAAGTTGAACTCTTAGATGTTAAGAAACCTGCATCACGCTAATTTACTGATTGGAACAGCAAAGGAAGCGGAATTTTATTTGCGTTCGCTTTGCGATAGTTTAGGTATTCAACTCTCCCATAATCCCGATTTCTTTGTTTTCAGAGCAGAAACTTTTGGCGTTAACGAAGCTCGGGAATTGATATTACTATCAACACGCAAAGCCATAATCACGGATAAAATTTTTCTCATCATGTCGATACGTCTGACACTCGAGGCGCAGAACGCGCTGCTCAAAACGTTTGAGGATCCGTATCCCGATACCTATTTCTTTTTAGCAGTAAGAGAAGAGAACGCGATTGTATCGACCTTACGTTCCCGTATGCAGACCCTTCGGGTGTCTAGCAACCCAACTTTAGAATCTGATGACGCGGAGATGTTTCTTACTTATTCGATCAAGGATCGCCTCTCTTTTATTAAAAAGTTCATCGATGAAGAAAAAAATCTGACTATCTTTCTCGATGACCTTTTGTCTTTATTGAGAAAAAGACACAAGACACATATATCAATGGAAAAAGTCTATACCATTAGACGATCAATCAGAGATTCTATTGTGGCGACACGTTTAGTCCTCGAACATTTAGCAGCAGTTTTACCTTGAAAGTGTCGAAGGATGTTATAATGAGCATATGGCATATAATTTTACTGAATTTAAGCGCACAAGTGCCACAATACTTGATTGGCTGAAAAAGGAGTATTCCAGTATCCGTACCAATCAAACTGCTCCCAGCGTTTTGGACGCGGTGTCTGTCGAAGTTTACGGCTCTAGGATGCCTATCAATCAAGTCGCTTCTATTCTTGGAACAGGTCCAAAATCTCTGCTGGTTACTCCATGGGATCATAGTGTTGCGCCAAACATTGATAAGGCTATTAGAGAATCAAATTTGGGCTTATCGGTCTCGCTTGATGCGCAAGGGATAAGAGTTTCCTTCCCGGAGTTGACCAGTGAACACAGAATTCTTCTGACGAAACTGGTAAAAGAAAAACTCGAAGAAGCGCGCGTTAAGGTACGTATAGAACGCGAAAATAATCTCGAAATTCTCGATCAAAAAGAAAAAGAGGGCGGTTTGGGCAAAGACGATAAGTTTAGACTTAAAAATGAACTGCAAAAATTGGTTGATGATATCAATCAAAAACTTGAAGAGCTGGCTCTTAAGAAAGAGAAAGAAATCTTAACTTAATTTATTGTGTCAATTCTTATTTTTATTATAATTTTGAGCGCGTTGATTATTGTCCATGAACTTGGGCATTTTCTGATGGCCAAGAAATTTAGTGTTCGCGTTGATGAATTTGGTCTCGGCTTTCCTCCGCGTGTCAAACACCTTTTTACTTGGAAGGGGACACCTTTTACGCTCAATTGGTTGCCGTTTGGGGGTTTTGTAAAGATATTTGGGGAAAATCCGGAGCCATTGGACCCATCTGCTCCTAATAGTTTTCAGTCTAAAAATAGAGCAATTCAGGCTACGATATTAGTTAGCGGGGTAGCCGGTAATTTTATTTTTGCCTGGTTTTTGCTGTCACTCGGTTTTATTGTAGGATTACCGATGCCGGCGGGTCAGGCCATACCTATTGAAAATCCACACACTGTTATCACCTTAATTTTACCGCTTTCTCCAGCAGAAGAAGCTGGCATTAAGTCAGGAGATACGCTCATTTCTCTCTCGAGAGGAAAAGAAATGCTTCCCGCAGTGTCCGGACAAACAATCTCACCGGAAGAGGTTACCAATTTTATTGCGTTTTCTTCAGGACCGATTACGTTTACGGTGGAAAGAGGTGGCGAGATCTTAGAGAAAATTATCGCACCACGAATGGGAATTGTCACCGACCGCCCGGCGGTAGGTATTTCCATGGATATTATGGGAATTGCCAAACTTCAACTACCCGAAGCGCTTTGGCATGGATTAAGGACCACCTCCGAACTTACTGTGTTGACCGGGCAAGCAATTATAACTTTTATTACCCAAGCTCTTGGCGGCAGGGCTGATGTTTCCGGCATAGCGGGACCAGTCGGTATAGTCGGTATGGTTGATGATGCTCGAGCGTTGGGCATTGTTTATCTCATGACCTTCACCGCGCTTATATCTATCAATCTCACTGTTATAAATCTTTTACCCTTTCCCGCGCTTGATGGTGGACGTTTGTTTTTTATTTTTATTGAAGTAATAACACGCAGACGAATTCCTCCCAAAGTTTTCAATATTGTAAATACCGCCGGCTTTGCCCTCCTTATTCTTCTGATGGTTTTAATCACCATTCACGACATCCGCAACGTTTTCTAATTATTTTCTCTAAGTAAAAATAAACTGCTCTCATTATGGTAAAATGTACGATATATCGTACAAATATAATATATGCCACACATATCAAAAAGAAAATTGGAAGAAAAATACATTAGAGATTTATTTGGGGAAATTGTATTTGTATTTGAAAGAGCGGGGCGGAGAGGTGAACTCAAACAGGTGCTTAACCAACTTCTTACTTCCACAGAAAAAGTAATGCTAGCCAAGCGTTTGGCCGTCATTGCCATGCTCGCCAGAGATATTCCAATTCATGATATTGCCAAGAGTCTTTCTATGAGCCCCTCTACCGTTGATATTATGTCGTTGAAATTTGAGACAGAAAGTTATTCTCATGTAGTAAAGAGTGGTCTTAAGAAAACAGATATTGGAGACATAATTCGTATGATTCAGACTGTCGGTGGAATAATGCCGTCCATGGGTAAAGGCAGGTGGAAGTTTTTAGATGATTCTTTGCGAAAAGAGAGAATCGCTTCCAGAATTAAGGCTTTAGAAAAAAAGCGAAAAATTGGCAAAAAATGACCATTCATATTTTTTATTATTTCTGTGTGTAAGTGTAACAAATGTACGATATATCGTACATTTGAATTATGTAAAGTTATGTAAAAAGAAAGGCCCGAAACCTTGGAGAGATTTCTCCAAAGTCTCAGACCTTACTAAATGTCTTGACCTTGACTATCAATCTAGGCGAGAAAGTCCTCCTTCGCCTCATTCAGCCTTTTCATGTTGTCTGCCAGAGCAGTTGTTATATCTGATATGTTCGAAATGTTTTTCTGCTCTTTCGCACGATGTTCGGCGTAGTAGGCCCAAGAGACTTGATGCTCTTTCTGTTCGTGCATGGCCAATTTAAACTCGTTGTTCAATTCGATACCCAACCTTTCGTGGGCATCAAGCTGACGCTCTAGGTCCACGCGCTGATATAAGGCTAGAAACAACTCGAGAATTTTATTTTTATCCATCTTGTACCTCCTTTTAGCATTATACTATTATAAAATTCCGGTGTCAAGGTTTTTACGTTTTATTAAAATTCCCGAAATTCATCAGACTTTGTGTTTGACGAAGTTTTCTGTAGAATAGCGGAATGCGACAGAGTC
>JBBTYJ010000017.1:0-12341 GCA_038061835.1 Patescibacteria group bacterium
GGGTTCATGTGTAACAAATGAATTTATGTTTCACGCGAAACTTTCATTTTAAGAGAAGGGCTATAATTAAGGACATTTAATTATTAAGTCTTTTAATATATGTCTTTTAATACACATCTTCCACATAATTATCCACAGTTGTCTAATTAAAGCTTTAATTTTCTTGCAAACAAAGAACTTTTTACCTTTACGATTTTCTGTGTAATAGTTAAATGAAGATTTGTGAAAGACAAAATCTTTTCAATAAAAAACCACTGTGACGCGGAGCCACAGCGGTTGTCTCGCCATGTCTCAAAAGGGGCGGACTTGGCAAGAAATGAAAGAACATTCCAGAAGAGGAATAGGGCCCATGGGATGCACGAGACCAAAAATAAAAAGATTGGGGGTCCGTCATCCTTGCCCAGATCCCTAAACCAGAATTATCTTCCGGTTGGAACGGCCTTCCAAGAACACATGCCTGGATTCCAATTTCAATTAGAGAATCGAAAATATCCACCAAGCGCCCAACAACATCTTATCTCATAAAGGACAATATATCTAATAAAAGTGTGGATAACCCGCGCCGGGGCGAGGCAAGCTTATGTCCTTTAAAATATGCCTGCCCGCCGGACCCGGCAGGCGGGGCTCTATTTAAGGGTTAATTTGACGGGGCAATGATCTGAGCCCAAAATATTGTCAAGTATCTCTATGGATTGAACATGTTTGAGTATTTCCGAAGAAGTAAAAAAATAATCTATTCTCCATCCAACATTTCTTTCTCTGGCAAAAGTCTTCATATCCCAATAGGTGTATGCTTCTGTCTTATCGGGATAAAAATGTCTATAAACATCTACCCATCCATGAGTAATAAGCTTATCCATCCAAACTCTTTCTATCGGAAGGAAACCCACATGAGTTTCATTTTCTCTTGGTCTGGCTAAATCCATGGGTTTATGAGCCACGTTAATATCTCCGCATAAAATGATATTTGGCTGTTTCTTGTGTAACTTATCTACAAAATCTAAAAAATAATCATAAAAATCAAGTTTGTAGCGAAGTCGTTCTGGCGACCCTCCGCCATTAGGGAAATAGCAGTTTATTAGCGTAAAACCCTTATATTTAGCCATAATCAGTCGTCCTTCTTGATCAAACCTCTCAATACCCATGTCACGTGAAACTTTTAGTGGTTTCTCTTTAGAATATATGGCTACACCGCTATAGCCCTTTTTTTGAGTAGGGAAGTGGAAGTATGAATGGTATCCCTCTGGATCTTTTAATTCTGCTGGTAGCTGTTCGGGTAATGATTTTGTTTCCTGTATGCAGAGAATGTCTGGTTTCATATGGAACACCTGTGCCATGTTGCTCTTGCGGTGCACAGCCCTAAGTCCATTGACGTTCCAGGAGATGATGGTTTTCATATATATCGGTATTTTATCGTAAAATACCTAGTAGTGCTAAGTTATTTTAGTAAAACACTCTCTTTAATGTTACTCTTAAGTAAAATTTATGTTTTCTGTCGACGACAAAGTTCAAAAATTAAAAGAAATTATTAAACATGGTGTTTTTACCACAAAACATGATCAGAAAATAGTTTCTTCTATTGGGGCTGATAGTAAATGGCTCTTCGATTTTAGAAAAATTTTATTACAGTCAGAATATCTAGATCTCATTGCAGATATTTTTTGGAAACATTTCAAAGATCAATATCCATTTCAAGTAGGCGGACAAGAAACCGCGGCTATTCCATTGGTTTCAGCGATTATTATGAAAGGTTTGGAACTAAAAATGCCGGTGAGCGGTTTTTATTTAAGAAAATCACGAAAAAAAGATGGACTCCAGAAAATTGTAGAGGGTTCTCTCAATGATGAGAAAATCATACTGGTTGATGATTTGATTAATAGTGGTGGAACTTTTGTAAGACAATTAAAGGTTTTGAAACAATTGAATAAAAAGGTATCTCATATTTTTGTCTTGATGAATTATCGCGATTTAAAAAACTACGTTTTTTGCAATGATGAAAATATAGAGTTAATCTCACTTTTATCTCTGGTGGATTTCGGTATGCCACTGTTGGGAAAAGAGGAAAAAGCCGAGCCCGCCATCAATTTTGATGTTATCTGGTATTTCAAGAGTGAAAATCCTAACTATTTTTATGTGGTGCCAAAATCATCACCTGTGTTGGATCATGAGAAGATTTATTTTGGCAGTGACAGCGGCTATTTCTGGGCTCTGAATCAGAACGACGGGTCGGTCGCTTGGAAATACAAGGTTGGTTGGCACGCGCAGGGCAAAAGCATTTTTTCCTCCCCGGCTTTAAAAGATGAGCGTGTGTGTTTTGGCTCTTATGATGGCAATGTTTATGCTTTAAATACCCTAACAGGAAAGCCGGAATGGATTTTTATGGAAGCGGATTGGGTTGGATCTTCTCCTGCCTTAGCACAAGATCTTAATCTGCTTTTTATAGGCCTAGAATTTGGATTATGGAATAAACGAGGGAGGATTGTGGCGCTTGACCTTGAGACGGGGGAAAAAAAGTGGCAATACATTATGTCCAAATATGTGCATTGCTCTCCCGCATATTCACAATCAAAGGGTCTTGTAGCTATTGGAGGCAATGACTCGACAGCATATCTATTCAAAGCACAAGATGGAGAATTGCTTTGGAGTTATAAAACTGGTGGCGAAATTAAGGCATCTCTCGTATTTGACGAAAAGAGAAATATGCTTTTGTTCGGGTCATTTGATGGCTATTTATACGGCGTGGATTTAATATCGGGAAAACCGATAATTAAATTCCAAATGAAAGCAGGCATGTACTCCACGCCCCTGGTCTACGGGGACAAGGTTATTTTTACCTCTCTTGATAAATTGGTATATTGTTTGAATCTTGATACGAAAGAGTTAGTTTGGAAATTTAATACCAATGCGCGCATATTTTCTAGCCCGGTTATTATTGACAATAGGCTATATCTCGGGGCTAATAATGGTCGTTTTTATGAAATTGACCCTGAAAACGGCAAAGAAATCAGCTTTTTCCAGGTAACGGAGAGAATCACAAATAAACCGGCGTATAATCCGGTTACCAAAAGATTTTTCCTCCCCACTTACGCTAACGAGGTTTATTGTTTTAGACGCCCATAATTATCTTCCTGAGAATCTTTTGCATTGGACTCAGATAGTGGTATAAAAAATTTTGGCTTGCGTCCATTTTGAATGATCTCGTTCACATATTTAATTTCAATATTTATTTTCTCATTATTGAATAAAGTTGTACAAGCGAGACGAATATTGAGCTCATCACTATCACTAAATGGTAATCTTGGTACAATAAGAATACGTAAATTATCTGTTCGATCTTGAATAATCTGTATTTGTTTAGATAGACGCCCCAAACCCGCACGCATAAGCGAGGTATGCAAAAGAATCCATCGTAAGCGCCGGCCACTCGGGAGCGCTATTTCGTATCCTCTTCGCCCGTGAAATTCAAAAAGCGGTAATGTTCTATCGCATGGGCATGTTTCTGGCAATATCCGTCCATTATCATTGTGCGCCCAACGTATACGCGGGGTAAGCATGTATGTCAGAGCAGTTGCGACTAATTCACCTTCATCATTTTCCGTATTTCCATCATTCACGATTTCTAAAATAACACTTTCCGAATTTACATGAAATCGTCCAGAATTTATTGGGCATTCAAATCCTATTGTAATATGACCGTTGCCACTTAGTATGTTTATTACAGGTGCATTGAAGTTTTTCTCTATCAAATTACGTTCAATTACGGATATAGACTCACTTGAAATGCGGATTGCAAGCAAGGGTAATGAAACTTTATCCTCGGCGACCCAATATGCTAATTTTGCCACTAATGATCCAAATCCCACGAGTATTGCCGGTGATGCTGCAATAATACTATTGTAAATTTCTTTACGAATTTTTATGTCATCTAGATCATACGTGGTAATTGAAGGAAATACGCTAGAAAAAAAATCTCTTCTGCAAATATAAGAAAAACCAGGAAGCCCCAATACCACGAAAGGTTTTCTAGACAGAATCTGTTTTAAAGACACTTTTTCGAAAACTGGATGTCTAAACAGACAAGCAATTTCTATTAACATTTCTTGTTCGCTGAAAGATATTTTTATAGGAACTCCCGTGGTACCGCTACTATAACGAATAAATGAATGCTCATTGGCATATCTAGGTTTGATATAAATTTTGTTTCCAAATGCTAAAAGATCTGTGCGTCTCAATATGGGCAATCGGCTTAGATCGGTTATATTGGCAGTATTTGGCAAAAATTTATGTTTATCAAAATAATTTTTCCAGAAGACTGAATAGTTAGAAATATTTGATACTAATTTACGGAGACGCATGTTTTGTATTTCTTCAAGTTGTTCAAGTGGCCAATATTGTGATTCCGTGAGTATGTTGAGATATTGTTCCATGGCCTCTATAAACATCTTATTACCCAACAGATTGCCTCGTTGTAGATCTGTAGGAAATAATATTTCAGGAGAAACTAAATACTTTACTTTTTCCTCTTTAGTCACAGTGAGTTTTTAATTAACGCTTTGACTCCTATATCTTTTCTAAAATACATGTCATCAAACTCGATAGGGCGAATTCCTTGATAGGCGTATTGTACTGCCTCTTTTAGATTTTCTCCAACAGAGCTTATCCCCATGATTCTTGACCCATTTGTGACAACTTGCCCATCTATCATTTTTGTTTCTCCGTAAAACAATATTGTGTGTAGAGGAGAGGTAAATTTTTCCAACCCACAAATAACCCCTCCTTTCTTATAGGTATTATTAGCATACCCAAACGTTGTTAATACTAGACAACATGCGGCTTTATTTTTCCATTTCACTTCCATGTTGTTTAAATTACCGTCAATGCAGGCTTCTATTATTTCATATAAGTCGGTGTCTAATAATCTCATGTAACACTGGGCTTCAGGATCTCCGAAGCGAGCATTTATTTCTAGAACATACCAACCAGTTTTTGTAAGTATAATGCCTGGATACATGACACCGAGAAAAGATTTACCCTGTTCTTTTAATGCTTTCATGATGGGTAAAATGACTTTCGTGAGAATTTCCTTGGCAAAATTATCCGGTAAATTTGATACGGGACACACTGCTCCAAGTCCAGCTGTATTGGGTCCCTTATCACCGTCATAAAATCTTTTATGGTCCTGAGAAAAGGGCATCATAATGGCAGTATTGCCGTCGCAAAAGGCATGAGATGATATCTCAAATCCTTCTATAAATTGTTCTATTATAATTCGTCGACCGTCATTGCCAAATTTTTTACTGATAAAAATATCGTTTAAAAAATTCTCCCCCTCGATAAAATTATGGACAATTGCAACTCCTCGCCCCCTAGCGATTCCATCGGTTTTAATAACTACTGGAAAAGAATGCTTTCTTAAAAAAAATAATGCTGAGGCGTAGTCGTTAAATATCTCGAAGATCGGGGTCGGAATCCCAAGCTGAGTTAGTAGTTTTTTTGAAAAAACTTTTGAATATTCGATTTCCGCCGCGCGTTTACTTGGGCCAAAAACTTTAATGCTGGCCGCTGAAAATATGTCACTGACACCGCGCTGTAAAAACAGGCCGGGTCCAATGATGACCATGTCTATTTTTTTACTTTTAGCCAGAGTAATACATTCAGATGGTTTACCTAAATTCATTACTAGATTTTCTCCGAGAGTTATTGTGCCCGCATTGCCAGGCGTAAAAAATAATTTACTTACTTTTGGTGATTGAGCTAGATGCCAACCTATTGCGTGTTCTCGACTGCCTGAACCAATAATTAAGATATTCATGATTTATTAATATTTTTTTGCAAAACGTATATCGGAAAATCTTCTGATAAGTAATCACGCGCATTTAATCTTGTTTTTATTGAAAATTCTTGGGATATAATCTGTTCAAGTTCCTCTCTGGTCTGTGTAATAAACGGTAATCCAACGTCGATACGTCCAGAAATCATCTTTATTACTGATCTCAACATATCTTTTCTTTTTTCATCTGAAGTGTGGAATCGGAGTAATTCATTGGTTATTAAGTGGGGTGAAGTGGTCTGGGTTTGTTTATCTCTCAATCTATCTTTTAATCTAAAGAGCAATATAAATTTTTGTCTTGTCGTATTTTCAAAATCGTTGGAACTTAAAACCTCCTCAATAATTGATTGGGGGTTTTTACTGTCAAAATTTGTATTACATATTTGCATTCTTGCTATAAAGTTCCCATCTTGTTTCAATAGTGATGAAATTTTTGTAATAAAAAATGATTGTTTACTTGGTTCAATCTGTGTAAATATCATATCCCCAACAATATAATCAAAAGAGTTTGGTTCTAGTGGCATATCCAGCCAATTTGATTTGAGCCAAATTTCGTTTTCAATATCTATATTTAAACCCAGTTTATCCAGAGCGTGCAGACTGCTTTCGATAGTTGAAAAAGAAAAATCAGCTATTACATAATCCCGAAAGCCAATTTCATTTAATAAGTTACGTAATAAAGGGGTTGAACCAAGTAGGAGTACTTTTTTGTCTTTTCTGTCATCTACCAAATGGTTTTTATAAATTTCTAAATCGTTTTTGGATGGATTTGCTACTGTTACATGTAAATTTCTTGAATAGCCGTTAATGTCCCAAAATAACTTAGATTGTCCGTGATAAGAGAGTTTTTTTGCCAAGATCCCTGTTATAAGTTCTCGGATATATAAAAGATCCTTATTTGAAAATTTCTTCAATATTGAGTACATTAAGCGCATAATATTATTATTGCTTAGTATATACTATACTTTGATACTTTGGCGATTAATATTTCAGAAATGAATAAAAAGGAAAAGGAGATGTTGACAGGAAATTCATCTGATCAGTTGCCAGAAGGGGTTAATTTGAAAAATTTGTTAGGCAATGACGTTTTCATCAAATGGTTTTTGCCTAGATTGAAAATAGTAAAAGAAATCCAATATTGGCCAGAAGAGAAAATTAATAAACTTGTCGAGATAAGATTACGACAATTTCTTGTGCACATAAACAATACCTCAACTTTTTGGCAGAGATACCTTGGCGAACATTCTGTGGATCTAGAGTCTTCTGGTATTTTTTCCGAACTTTGTAAAATACCGGTCGTAGATAAAACAGCATATATTGAATGGGGTGATAATGTATTTGTTTCAAACAACAGCATCCTGACTAAGGATTATTACACAAGCGGAACCACAGGTCCTCCTTTTAGAATAAGAATTGATGAAATTAGAAATATCCAAAATGAGATGATATATGTGTTTGAACCCGATGTATTTCAAATCCAACATGTTAATGAACTCCTGCGTAGAAAATTCATTTTTTTGCTTGGAAGAAAATCAACAGGACTCTATGTCCCATATTCTGAGTATTTTGCTCTCGATAATTTTTCTATGCTCAGTAATAGGCAAACAAGACAAAAAATATACAGTAAGATTAACGAATACTCATATATTTATTTATTTGCCTATTCTTCAGTGATTTTGGAATTAATGAAATACACTAGAGAAGACGGAGTCACACTTCCTGTTATAGCCAATCTTTCGGGTGAAGCGGTTTCGCCGGAAGAAGAAAAATTTATATATAAAACAACCGGCATCCCAATAATTTTTTCCTATAATTGCAAAGAAGCCGGCAAGGTTGGAGAAAAATGCTTAGTTAATATTGGTAGTAGCCTTTATCATATCTATCGCGAGCGCGTGATAGTGGACATTGTTGATGAAAGCGGCAAGCAACTTGAGAATAACGAGGAAGGAAACATTGTTCTAACTGTGTTGGATAGGACAATCATGCCAATTATCCGATATTCAACAGGGGATAGAGGTAGAATTTTATCAAAATTATGCTCATGCGGTAGACTTTCTCCGCTTTTGGAATTACAGGGTCGGAAAAAAGATATTTTTTTACTTTCTAATGGTAAAACTTTCAGTGTCATTCTATTTCAGACCCTATTTGTAAAAGAAATTGGATTGGAAAATATAGCGAGATATCAAATTATTCAAACAAAGTTGGATGAAATACGTGTAAATTACATTTCGCGAAAAAAGATTTCTGCGGAAAAAGTAAAATTTATCGAAATTATATTAGAAAACACGCTAAATAATCAGGCCAAGGTTAATCTTAAATGGGTAAGTGACATGGAGAATAATAATAGTGGGAAGAGCAAAGTTTTTATTTCACTTGAAGAATATAATAGTAAAAACAGTATATGATATAAATAAGGGGACCCGAACAAACGGGCCCCCCATAGTCATAGTCATGCTTGCACCAGATGGATGTGTTTCCAAACGTCTGGGCTAGTTGAGTTTAATAAAGCGCACAGGGCTTCCTGTGCTAGTTTGCCCTTCCAACACCGAATCCGATATCTTTTTCAGGCGATATGTCTCGGTTTTTCGCCACGACTTTGGTCTATACGCGGTAAACTCAACGTTTCCCGCGTTATCAACTAGTCCCTTCTCTATATACCCTGAGACCAGATCACCGTTTCCATATAAGGTTTTGGTTGACCCGCTTAGCTCGTTACCGTTCCCGACACTGAGTTCGATATCGTGTACGGCGGACGCTTTTTCTCTACTGGACCACTTTCCAATAACCCAGTTATATTCTGGGTCTGGAGGCTTTGTAAAGCCGTTGGCTGCACATCCCCATGAGAATAACAGACCGAAAAAGAAACTTAGTCTCAGATACCTCATTAACACTTTCATACGCCCTCCTTTTTTGCGGACAGCCTATCCACTAGATTTACATACCGTCTACTACTACTGTGTCATGTATGCCGACAAAAAGCAATACTATAACTATAAACATTTTTTCTTGTAGCTTGTTGTGAAAATATCACCTCAAATGCTATCATATTGATATGGATCAAGAACCTCAAGGAATGCGATATCCGAAAGTTTTGCCGCTATCTTTATTGGTCATATTCATCGGAGCTTTCGGTTATTATTTCTATGTTTCTTATGAACAACCGGTTAATCATCTAATTGAGGGAGTTCCTTATTACGGTGTGTATAATTTATACCCTGACTTTACTAGTGCCGCGACGTCAATTGCAACGGTTCTGCGTTATTACAATGACGAAAGGGTGTCATTTAATGATCTTAAGAACAAGTTTCCTGATTTGCGATATGATAAAGATGATATATCTAACTTTCAAAATGCATTTAATTTTTTTGAAGCCCAAGGTTATGATGCTTTCAGCATTAGATTACTAAACGCTAAATATACCGATCGAAAGATTAATGAGATTAAGAAATTTATTAAGAAAGATATTCCAGTAATAATAAATCAACAAAAGCGTCTTGATACAAAAAGTGATGATATAGAACGATTTGGGTGGAGAGTGGTTATCGGTGTTTTTGATAACGAGAAGAAAATAATAGTTCACGATGTGGCTTTAGGTAATAATTACGAATTATCTTTTGATGATTTTGAAAGACTATTTGTACCAGATGCATCAAGAATGCTTGCAGTATGGCCCAAAAATGATCTAGCACAAAGTTTACCTAAACCCGGAAATGGCACACAGTATCCGGAACGATCACCGATAATGGAAAATGCCTACGAAATTATTGGTGCGGCCGGAAGGGCCAGAGCAGCCGTAGCTACCGCTGATGCCGTTTGTTCTAATATGTCTGACAATCCTACTCCTGAACAGATTAACGAGTTTGTCAGATTAAACAAAGAATCTATTAAATATAGAGACGAAGTTATCAATAATCCTATATTTAAGGATATGCCTGCATATTTTCAATTTAGAAATAAATTTTATCGTGCACGATCTCTTATGCGTATAGGCGAAGTGTCAAGAGCACGAGAAATATTAATAAACGAACTTATTCCGACGAATAAAAATCTTGATGAATCAGTTGAAGGTTTCGAGCCAGCAAGTGATTTCTCTGAAGTGTCAGATGATTCGGCTCGTTATGCGAAAGTTATTAACGGTCAAATGCCGGCTGTTTATGAGGTATTGATGAATTCATATCGTTACGAAGGTAAATATAAGGAGGCTATCAATGCCTACTTGCCCTACTTTGAGATTTATCCTGATGATAAATATGCACTAAAAAAACTCGAGCAGGTGAGGGACGAGTTGAGTGATCCTTCGTCGAGAAAACCTCTGAAGGGCGTTGTATGTATTGGAGGTCAAGGTGTGATAAAATAGAATTCAAGAAATATGAACAGACCTGGTAATTTTTTATCTCAAAAACTAGTCAAAGTTTTTAAGGTTTTTAAATATGTTATCCTAGGTACTGTCTTGGTTGCCCTGGCATTTTTACGTGGAGTTTTAGGGGGACACTCTGACAAATCGATTGATGCCAAGAAATTGTCTAAGGATGATTTGCAAAAATTACTGCATGTGTCTAAGGCAAACGCTGACGTAACAGGTGATGGTGATGGTGATGATGATGATGATGGTGATGATGGTGATGATGGTGATGATAGTGATGATGGTGGTGGATGTTAGACAAGTTGAAGCTTTTTCATTTTTTATCTGTGGTGATTGAATATGATTCACAGAAATTCTTATATCAGGATTGCTATTTTGGGGGTATTTTTGTTTGTCATTCTATTTTCTCAAGACGCATTTGCAAGGATTGTATGGCAAAAATATAAGTATACCGATTTAGCTTTATTGCTGGATCGGTCGGATGCTAAGCTCGCGATGGAAATTGGAAATCATTATTTCAATGGCCCCGCCTGCGCCAAGGCTTCGGCGGGCAAGGCCGGGTGTTATGATTTAAACAAAGCCGAGGATGGGTTTAGAAAGGCAATTTCAATCGATCCAAAAATTTTCTTGGGGAATTATCAGTTGGCGCGGGTTTATTTCGTTAAAGGAAAAAACGAGGCAGCTCTTTTAGCAATAGACAAAGAACTTGAAGCAAATCCGGAAAATTTACGCTCGCTTTACGTTCGTGGGCTTATCCTGGCCGGCATGGGGGATTTGTCCGGAGCGGAAGGGGATTTCCGCCGCTTTACTTTATGGGCGCCGAAAGAGTGGGCGGGGTATAACGACTTGGCCTGGGTTCTGGCTAAACAAGAGAAATATGGTGAGGCCAGAGACGCTATACTCAAAGCGTTTGAAAACATTAATAGCGCCAAAGAAAACGCTTGGCTTCAAAACAGCATTGGCGTTGCGTATCTAAATTTAAAAGATTATCAAAGAGCGAGACAGGCATTTTTAGCAGCCCAGGTTGCGGCTGAGAAAATGAACGAGAAAGAATGGATCAAGGCGTACCCTGGAAACGATCCGGATAAAACAAAAGAATCTTTCATGCGTTTTAAGGAGGCGATAAATCTAAATTTGGCGCATACTTCCATTGTTGATAACCGTTAAGCATGGCAGTTTTGTAAATGCTATAATAAAAGCAAATGGGTTTCATTCTGAATAAAAAAAAGCTCATCCAGATTTTACTTGTTTTGGGGGCTCTTTTGATTGCTGTTTTTTTGATTTTTTCCACTAGGGAAATAAACACGAAAAGTTTCGGAGTCTCGTATCTTGAGCCGGTCGGCACGGGAATGATAGCTCCGGCCTGCGGATCTTCTGATGCTCCTGCGGTTTGTGTGGGAAGTAACCCCGTAGTTAATTTAAGTTGGATTCAGGACAAAGATCCCGCGCAGTGTTCCGACGGAGGGGATAATGACGGGGACGGCATGATAGATTATCCTGCTGATAATGACTGCACTTCTCCCGATGACGATGATGAAAGTTCCGGCGGATTTCAGGGCGCGATTGCTTGTCGCGATGGAGTTGACAACGATGGTGATGGCGGACAGGATTACCCCCTGGATCAGGAATGCATTTCCCCTGACGATCCTTCTGAAGGAGGATCGGAAGCCTGCCGAGAAGCTATTTTAAATATCAGAATATCGGGCGGAGCGGAGGTTGCTAATATTAACGGAATCCCGTGTCCTAACGGCCAAGGAAATTACCAATGGACTGGGGCGTCTTCTGGGCAAACTTACGATTATACGGTATATGCGTCTCCGTTGACGGGGGTGTCTAGCAAGATAGTTGACTCGGCCGGCAATGTCGGAAGCCATAGCTCCATTGCTGTTTCTGGATCGAACGTGTACATAAGCTATCGCGACTCTACCAGAACAAATCTTAAGTTCGCCAAATCCACCGATGGCGGCGCCACCTGGTCTCCGGCGAACATAAAGATAGTTGACTCGGCCGGCAATGTCGGAAGCCATAGCTCCATTGCCGCTCCCGACGCCAATAATATTTTTATAAGCTATAAAAATAGCACTACTGATGACCTTAAGTTCGCCAAATCCACCGATGGCGGCGCCACCTGGTCTCCGGCGAACATAA
>JBBTYJ010000017.1:12441-47846 GCA_038061835.1 Patescibacteria group bacterium
CGAACATAAAGATAGTTGACTCGGCCGGCAATGTCGGAAGCCATAGCTCCATTGCTGTTTCTGGATCGAACGTGTACATAAGCTATCGCGACTCTACCAGAACAAATCTTAAGTTCGCCAAATCCACCGATGGCGGCGCCACCTGGTCTCCGGCGAACATAAAGATAGTTGACTCGGCCGGCAATGTCGGAAGCCATAGCTCCATTGCTGTTTCTGGATCGAACGTGTACATAAGCTATCGCGACTCTACCAGAACAAATCTTAAGTTCGCCAAATCCACCGATGGCGGCGCCACCTGGTCTCCGGCGAACATAAAGATAGTTGACTCGGCCGGCAATGTCGGAAGCCATAGCTCCATTGCCGCTCCCGACGCCAATAATATTTTTATAAGCTATAAAAATAGCACTAATGGCGACCTTAAGTTTATTAAATCAAATAACGGCGGGGCAACTTGGGTTTTTTACCCAAGCAACGGGCATGAGATAGCGTCCGGCTCTTTTTCAACGCCAAGTTGCGCGTTATTTGATTATGGACTTTCAAACTCTGGCACCTCACATGTTACCAAAACGTCGGGAAATGCCTTTACTCAAAATACTATTACTAAGACGCTGATTTCTTCCAGCATGACAGAGCCAGTCACGCTGTCTCTCTCTGGCGTGCCGAATGGAACTTCATACTCAATTTCAAACTCAATATGTTCACCAACATGTAATTCCGTCATCACCTTTACCGTTTCCCCAAGTACTTCCGCAGGTACTTATCTAATTACTGTTACCGGTTCTCCGCTCAACAAACAAACAAGTTTCAATCTGGTCGTATCAGGTAATCCAATGACGGTCACCTGTTCGGCTTTCCCAAGAACGGCGCTTTTAGGGCAAACTGTGACTTGGACCGCTAACGTATCGGGAGGTACTCCGCCCCTCACTTACTCGTGGAGCGGTACTAATTTCCCGACCACTCCCTCTCCCAGCACCAATCCGTTCAGTATCAGTTATAGTACTATTGGGCAAAAAACCGCAACGGTAACGGTAACCGACGTGGATTCAGTTACAGCTACTTGTCCGGCTGGTGTGGTTCGGATTAATTTCGACCCAAGTCTCGAAGAGTTTTAGCGCCTATTCACTTAAAGTGAATTATGCATATTAACGACGACAAGCTTGAAGATTTCATGATTGACTCCGGTTTAGTCTCGAAGTCGGAGATTGAGCTTGCCAAAAGCGAAGTCAAGAAAAAAAATATCACCATCGGCGAAGCGCTTGTAAACCAAGGCGTCTTAACCGAAGACGATTTGCGCAAGACGCAAGCCTACATTCTTGGAATTCCCTTTGTCGACCTTAAAAACCAAAAACTCGATTTTTCCGTACTTTCTCTTATCCCCGAACCAATCGCCAGAAACCACAACATTGTCGCCTTTGGGAAAATTAACGACAGTTTGGAAGTGGCCATGCTTGATACGGAAGATTTAACGGCTATCGATTTTGTCAAGAAAAAAGTTGGACTCAAGATCTTGCCCCGTCTGACCGACGGAGAATCCATGAAGTGGGCGTTGTTATCTTATCAAAAAACGCTTAAGGCCGAATTTGGAGATATTATTCAAAAAGAAGCGAGTTCGCTTAAAACCATCAGCGACAGAGTAAGCGGTGAAGACATTACAGAGGATGATCTTAAAAAATTGTCGAAGGATATTCCGGTGGTTCGTATTGTTGATACTCTTTTGAAACACGCAATCATTCAAGACGCTTCCGATATCCATATTGAACCGGAAGAAGACAAAGTGCTAGTGCGCTATCGCATAGACGGTATCTTGCGCGATGCTATGGTTCTGCCGAAAAATACTGCTTCTGGAATTACCGCTCGTATTAAAGTGCTTTCCAGTCTGAAACTCGATGAAAAACGGATTCCTCAAGACGGTCGTTTCAAAATTGACGCAGGGGGAGAAAAAGTTTCCTTTCGAGTGTCAACTCTGCCGGTCTATTATGGCGAGAAGACGGTCATGCGACTTTTACGTGAATCTGTTTCTGGATTCACTTTAGAGAGTCTTGGATTTCACGCTCGAGGTCTTGATGATTTGCACAAGGCGCTGAAAGTTACTACTGGCATGATTCTGGCGACTGGCCCGACCGGTTCGGGCAAAACGACGACCCTCTACACCATGCTTGATATTGTCAATACTCCAAACGTCAATATTTCCACGATTGAAGATCCGGTGGAATATCAAATGACCCGCATCAATCAGACGCAGGTTCGTCCGGAAATCGGACTTACCTTTGCGAACGGTTTGCGCACTCTGGTGCGTCAAGATCCGGATATTATTATGGTAGGAGAGATTCGTGATAACGAGACAGCCGCACTTGCCATCAATGCCGCATTAACCGGTCACTTGGTGCTCTCGACGCTTCATACTAATTCTGCCGCCGGAGCCATACCAAGACTTTTGGATATGAAAGTGGAGCCATTTTTGCTTGTATCTACCCTCGATATCGTTATTGCTCAGCGTTTGGTCAGAAGACTTTCTTCCTCGAAGACAAAATATTTTCTAAACAAAGAAGAACTGACTTCTCTCGGCAATATCATATCGCTTGATAGGATGCTGACTCTTCTCAGAGATGAGAAAATTATTGGGAATAAAGATAGTTTTAACAAGATTCCGTTTTGGAAACCCGCTCCGGGGAAAAATTCCGAAGACGGATATTCAAGTCGTATCGGCATACACGAAGTGCTTAGAATCACGCCCACTATCAAAAGTCTTATCATGAAAGGAGCGACAGCCGGAGAGATAGAGGAACAGGCCAAATCGGAAGGAATGATGACCATGATTGAAGATGGCATTTTCAAGGCCGCGCAGGGCATTACCACCATAGAAGAAGTTTTGAGGGTAGTCTCGGAATAATATGGCTCTCTATAAATACAAAGCCAAAAATAAGGAAGGCAAAATATACGAACGCACCATTGAGCTAAAGGATCGTTTGGATATCTACCGCGTTATTCGGGAGGAAGGGGGTAGTGTAATTTCTATCCAGGAAGCCGGAGGATATTCCGTGTTGACTTTGCTCGATCATATTTTGGGTAGTATCAATATGCATCAAAAAATCATCTTTGCCAAAAATCTTGGTTTGATGATGAAGGCCGGTCTGCCGGTTACTCGCGCACTTTCCGTAATGGAAAAACAGTCCAAAAGCAAACCGTTTAAAAAGTTACTCTCTGAACTTGAAGCGGACGTTAGTCACGGTAAAACTCTCTCCGAATCTTTGAAAAGATGGCCTAAAATCTTTTCTCCTCTATTTGTATCCATGATCAAGGCGGGAGAAGAATCCGGCAATGTTTCAGGTTCGCTCAATATCGTTTCTAATCAAATGGAGAAAACGTATTTATTGACCAAGAAAGTGCGTGGTGCGCTTATATATCCGGCAGTAATTATCTCGGTTATGATTATTATCACGATTTTGCTTCTGATTTTCATGGTACCAACTTTGACCGCAACGTTCGAGGGTCTCGGTGTCGAATTGCCTTTGTCGACTCGAGTGCTTATTTATCTAAGTAATTTTTTGGTCGAGAATACTCTGGCGGTTTTGACCAGTGTTTTACTGCTCGCGATATTTTCGGTGATTTTCTTACGGACGAGAATAGGACGCAGTCTTTCTGATGTTGTTTTCATGCATCTTCCCGTTATTGGAGAAATGATCAAGGAGTTTGAATCTGCTCGAACTACCCGCACTCTCTCTTCGCTACTTTCCAGCGGGGTGGAAATTGTGGTGGCGCTTGATGTTACTATCGATGTTTTACAAAATCATCTGTATAAAAATGCCTTAACGCGCGCGCGCGTCGCTATCGAGAAGGGAGAACCGATGTCGGCTGTGTTTATCGGACACGATAAACTTTACCCTCTCTTTGTCGGAGAAATGGTTGCTGTCGGGGAAGAAACCGGCAAAATTTCGGAGATGCTCATGGGAGTAGCAGATTATTACGAAGAAGAGGTGGATCAAAAAACCAAAGATCTTTCAACCATTATTGAGCCGATATTAATGGTTATTATTGGTATCGGAGTTGGTATCTTTGCCATCTCAATGCTTGCTCCCACTTATTCTCTGGTGGACTATATATGAGAATGACAACAAGAAAGATGGGAGGGTTTACTATTCTCGAGATTCTACTTGCTTTGCTTCTGATCACACTCGCCGTTTCCATTATCACGGTGTCATTCTCCAAACTCAACTCTTCCCAAGTTCTTGATAAGAGCACTGACTTAATTATCTCTATTATGGATGAGGCACGATCACTCACTCTTTCTTCAAAAGACGATACCCAATACGGTGTTTATTTGGGGGAATCACAAATAGTTTTATTCAAAGGGAGTATGTATTCTGCACTTGAGCCATCAAACGTGACTACTGATATTAATCATCTGGTCGGTATGCGTAATATTGTTTTGTCTGGCGGGGGCGCGAGCGTTGTCTTCAAGCGTTTAACCGGTAATACAGATGAGGCGGGGGTATTTGAGGTTTTTCTTAGATCTTCTCCGACGACCTTTCGTACTATTACCATAAGAGCTACCGGAGTAGTAGAATCGAACTGAAGACTTCTATGCAAATTTCTGCAACAAAAAATTTAAAATATGGTCTGACATTGGTAGAAGTGATTATGGCTACCTCCATTATTCTGGTTTTTCTTCTGGCACTTTTTGGCACCCATAATCTTTATCTAAAAACAGCTTTTTCCAACGGCGAAGTTGTCAAAGCGACAGCGTTGGCTGAAGAAGGTTTGGAGGCCGTACGATTTTTGCGGGATTCTTCTTGGAACACCAATATTGAACCACTGTTCATAAACACGGATTATTATTTGGTTTTTGACGGAGACGGCTGGCAAATAACCACTGCGCATGCGTTTATAGATAATCGTTTTGAGAGGAAAATAATGTTTTCTTCTGTTTATCGGGATGTATCTGGTGGTATTGTTGCGTCGGGAGGAACACTCGATCCGGATACCAGGATGGTTGTTTCTAGCGTTTCTTGGCTCCAAGCCAATGCGACTACGACAAAATCTATTTCTACTTATATCGCCAATATTTTTGATAACTAAAATGCCTACTTACACCAAGTTTCAACGAGGTTTCTCTTTAGTAGAAATGATTAGTTACATTGCCATCCTAGTACTTATGCTCGGAATTATTACTAATACTATTATTGCTGTGGTGCATTCTGGACGCGCTATTAAGTCATTAAAAAATGTTGAAACCTCGGCCATTATCAGTATGGAGCGATTGACGAGAGAATTAAGACAGGCAGAAAGTGTCAACGTTAGCTCAAGCGTTTTAGATTCCAATCCTGGCCGGCTCATACTGGAGGGAAAAGATGATGCCGGAGCTCCAAGGACCGTGGAATTTTATCTTCTTGATAATCAACTTTTTTATAAGGAAAATGGGATTGATATTGGTACTCTGTCCCAATCTGACACCCGAGTCACAAATCTAGTTTTCCGTCTCTTTCCTGGTTTGGATTCGATGGGCGTGAGAACCGAGATGACTATTGAAAGCGGTACAAGTACCCATTACCGCTCGGAAAATTATTATCTTTCAGCACTTATCCGATGATTGACAAACGAACACGATTGGATTCGGGACAAGCGATGATGGTGGCAACCATCCTATTTTTAGCGGTATCGGTTACAATACTTTTTGGTTTGGTTGGTCCCATTATCAAACAGCAGAGGATAACGTCGCAAATGTTGTTGTCGCGTCAGAGTTATTTCTTGGCTGAAGCCGGTGTAGAAGACGTAGTTTACAGATTAAAAACTGGTAGATCAGTCATGCCAACAGAGTTTTTGAGCTTGGATGGTCATACTGTGACTGTAACCACCGCCGATACTCTTGAGGGAAAACAGATTGTCTCTGTTGCAGATGTCGAAAATGCAGTACGTAAGCTGAGAACTGACGTGGCGCTTGGTTCGGGAGTATCATTCCACTTTGGCATACAGGCAGGAACAGGCGGATTAATTATGGAAAACACCTCTTCCATTTCAGGTAATGTGTTCTCAAATGGAGCTGTAAGGGGGTCTGGACCTACAAACAATATTATTCGTGGCGATGTAGTATCTACCGGATCTGGCGGGCTTGTCGATAACGTGCACGCTACTAGTTCGGTCTACGCGCATACTATTCGTAATGCCGAAATAAATGGCAACACTTATTATCAAACTATCTCCAACACGACAGTATTTGGCACGATGTATCCCGGGAGTGTGGATCAGGTGGCAGCCCCCCTTCCGATTCCCGATGAACAGATAGAAGAATGGAAACAGGTGGCTTTGAGTGGCGGGGTCATTTCATCTCCGTGTCCGTATCAAATTACTAATACTGTTACACTTGGACCCGTCAAAATTAACTGTGATCTGGAAATCAAAGGTACCGGATACACGGTAACCCTGGGTGGCAACATCTGGGTAGAGGGAAATATTGAGATTGAAAACTCACCTACGATCAAAGTAGCTTCTAGTATGGGTAGTAAGGGGGTGGTGGTAATTGCAGATAGACCCTCCGCTCAGACTACAAGCGGTAAAATTTCGCTTGCAAATTCGGTAGTGTTTGAGGGTTCAGGCTCGCCCGGTTCACATGCTATGTTTATTTCTCAGAATCGGAGCGCTGAATCCGGCGGAGATTTAGTTGCCATAGATGTAAAAAATACCGTATCCGGCGCTCTTTTAGTATATGCGGCACATGGCGAAATACTTTTACAAAACAACATTAATCTTAAGGAAGTGTCGGCTTATAGAATACGGCTTAAGAATACAGCTAAGGTGATCTACGAAACTGGCATTGTCAATCTCCTTTTTGATTCCGGGCCAAGTGGTGGCTACGAAATTTTAAGCTGGAAAGAAATAGAGTAGAATTGAATTTATGGCAAAATCCATTCTGGTTGCAAATTGGAAGAATCACCCCGGTTCGCTTGCAGAGACAAAGACACTTCTAGCTCAATTAGCCAGAAGCGCTTCAATTTACAAAAAGCTCGCTTGTTTCATTGCTCCGCCACTAACTTATTTTGGTGTATGTTCCGAGCGTTCCAGAAATTTTGCTCATCTGGCTTCTCAAGATATTTCCTCTCAACCTGTCGGAACTTATACCGGACAAATCACTACGGATATTTTAAAAAGTTTTGGAACAAAGCTTGCCATTATCGGCCATAGTGAACAACGGGCGATGGGTGAGACGAACGAATCTGTTTCACAGAAGGTTAAAGTAGCTCTTCGCGCCGGCATCATGCCACTCGTTTGTATTGGCGAAACATTTAGAGATCAGGACGGTGAACATTTCGAATTCTTGCGCAATGAACTCCAATCATCACTTGCCGGCTTAAATCGGAAGTCTGACATCTCCGGTTTAGTGCTTGCTTACGAGCCGGTCTGGGCCATAGGTAAACATGCTCAAGACGCCATAACACCGACAGATCTCTCGCAATCAATAATTTTTCTCAAGAAGATTTTGACGGACATGTTCGGTCGTGCGATAGCAGAACGAGTTCCTATCCTCTATGGGGGTTCTGTTGAGCCGGATAATGCCGGAGTACTTTTTAAGGAAACGGGGATCAAGGGATTTTTGGTTGGTCACGCCTCTCTTAACGCTCAAAGTTTCAAAACCATAGCCGTTTCAATTATTTCAAAACAATGAAATCGATTCTTGAGGCGGGTAATTTGGGTGGCAAGAAAGTATTGGTACGAGTGGACTGGAGCGTACCCACTGACAGCGGCAAGGTGATAAATGATTACCAAATAAGAAAATCGCTTCCAACTATAGAGTATTTACAAAAAGCCGGAGCTCGAATCACTCTTTTGAGTCATGCAGAGAAAAATGAAGACTCCCTATTATCCATATATAAACACGCAAAAGAGTTTCTTCCGCGGCTTACATTTGTTGAGCCCAGTGATCTGACGCTTCTTGAAAATCTTCGTCAGAATGCAGGTGAAAGAGAAAACTCTACAAAGTTTGCCAAGGAACTTGCCGAGTTGGGAGACATTTTTGTCAATGAAGCTTTCCCCGTTTCTCATCGAGAACATGCTTCTATAGTAGGGTTACCTCGGCTTCTGCCGAGTTTTTTCGGTTTGCAGTTTGCTGACGAAATCAAGGAGTTGTCTCGCGCCTTTTATCCCAAGAGACCCTTTCTTTTTATCTTAGGTGGGGCAAAATTTGATACTAAACTACCACTTTTGGGAAAGTTCATAAATATTGCCGACGAAATCTTTGTGGGTGGCGCCTTGGCCAACAACTTTCTTAAATTTCAAGGTATGGATGTCGGCAATTCTCTGGTGGATGATAGAGACTTCGGATTATCTAAATTGTTGGAAACAAAAAAGATTATTCTACCCGAAGACACCATTGTGGTCGATCGCAAAATTATGGATGCAGGGCCCATTACGATGGAACATTTAAAATCAAAAATTGAGGCCGCAAAATTGATCTTATGGAACGGGCCTCTAGGTTTTTATGAGCTTGGTTATAAAACGGCGACTCTGCAATTGGCGAAGATGATTGTCGAACTCGGGCGCGACTCTATTGTTGGTGGCGGAGACACTTTGGCTGCCATACGGGAATTGGATGTTTGGGACAAGTTTTCTTTTGTTTCAACGGGCGGAGGAGCAATGCTTGATTTTCTAGCCACGGGCACGCTACCGGGCATCGAAGCTTTAAAATAACAGTATAAATGATGTTAGTATCAATAAATATACTTGTACGTTATAATTATGCTATAGCATTAAAGTAACGTATGGGAAAACTTGAAGAAAAGGGCGGAAAAAGATCGAGACGTAAACATTTGCAATACGCAATCCTTCAAACAGTCGCTGCTGTGGGAGTATTGAGTATTGGTCTCGTAGCTCCTAATGTATTAGGGGCTCTTATCAAATTAGGTATCATTCCAAATAAAAGACAAAAGGAATATATAAGTTCTTCCGCAAGCAAATTAACCAAGCGAGGACTGCTCTCTTATGATGGTAGGCAGTACTGTCTGACTCCAGACGGAGAGAAGATTTTACGCCGTTGGCAATTTGCTGACTTTAGATTGCAGAAACCGAAGAAGTGGGACAAGAAATGGAGAGTGATCATCTTCGATATTCCAGAGAAAAAGAAACATATTCGAAATCAAATCACGATGTTCTTTCGACAAGCCGAGTTTCTACGTCTTCAAGATAGTGTTTGGATTTATCCTTATGATTGTGAAGACATTGTAACATTACTGAAGATTGATTTCAGAATTGGTAAATATCTACTGTATTTAATTGTGGATGAGTTGGAAAATGATAAACATTTACGTGAAGATTTCGGCCTGATCTAATCTAATTTTATCTATAATTTATTCGATACGTTAATAAAATGCTATAGCATTAAAGTAACGTATACATATAGCAACATTGGCAAAGACATTGTTCTTGAATTTTTGAAAAAAGAAAGGGCCGAGATTGCTCGCCCTTTCAAGTTCGTGGTAGTGTCACAGCTAGGTAGTCTTTTTGGTTAGTACTATTGCTATTACAGCCGTCAACGCGTAGGAAGACAAGTGTAGGTTAGTATAGTAATCCAAAAGGAGTCCCGCAAAGATACTAATGCTCAACACTCCAAGATGTACAGATGGCATATTTTAGTCCTCCCCCTGATTTCCAACTGCAACATAGCATATCTAATTTAATCTGTCTAGGGGTAGATTCTAATTTAATGTAATAGCCTCTCTGATTTTTTGGGCGTTGTTTTCGAAGTCAGTTTTATTGTCGATTACTTTTGAATTCGGAAATACCCAAATATGCGCGTGTTCCACCTCATCGCCTATTATTCTTGAAAGTATGAAGTCTGTTCCAAATGCTTTTTGTTGAGCTTTGGCAATTTTTTGAACTACTTCAAAATATTTTCCGGCGTTGGGAGTATCCCAAACCCATCTGTAGTGTTTTTTTGTAATAATCTGAGTATGCCCCGGAGATTGTGGGTTGATATCCAGAAACGCTAAAAAATTTTCATCCTCGTACACTTTGTATGATGGAATTTCTCCCTTAACGATTTTACAAAAGATACAGTGAGAATCTTTCATTTTTAATAGGTCTTTTCTACCACAAGTCGACCAAATTGATCTAATAGAGAGACAGTCTCATATTTGTTTGCCCACATTTCCCAACCTTTGCCGAGAAAGATTCGCCATGTGCGATCGGCAAAATCTTTGTCACCAACATGATAGGCAATGCAGGAGCCGTAATTAAAACGATTCTTTATAAAGGCGACGCAGGAACTCGAGAGCGGTTTGTCGTCGACACAATTGGAGCAAATACCCCCATCCTTATCTAAGGTATTAAACTTTGGCGTGTAACAGGACGCCAAACGTTCAATAAATTTTCGACATTCTGTGTCGAGATTGTTTACCCCCGATTCATTTGCCGGTCTGGGACAGTTGCGCGTAAGCGACGGAGTGAAAGTATATTCGGGTAGATCTTCCAAATAGCCGGAACAAATATTTTCTTTGAAACTCACAATCTTGTATGGTGACTGTGAGCCGACCGAACCGGTCGTGATAACGGCGGTTTCGCCAGGCTTGAGCACTATATTTTGTAGTGTGTTGAGACTGTTAGGAGAGATAAAGAGCGCTGCCTGTCCGATAATTGCAATATCTGAAGGGAAATATCGCAGAGTTCCGCCAAAATCGTATGCGCGCTTACTTTTACTATTTTTTAGTTGCCAGTTGGTAATACTAATGGGTTCTCTACTTTTATTATATATAGAAATGTATTCCTCGTATGGTTGATAGGCAGATCTCGCATTGCCTGTATTCAGAGAGATAGATTTTGCGTAGGATGAGTTGTTTACGGCAAGATTTTCTGTTTTGGAACTTGTGTTTCCAGTAGCGGAATCAGATGTATTGGACGGTTTGGCTGTTGAGTTAGGAGTTCCTTTAAACGTAGCCAACATAATAACAGCAATAATAGCTAGAATCGCGATACCTTCGGCAGTGCTATTGCCCGCTTTGAGCGATTTATTCATAAGTTCATCTTAATACGTCTGCTCTTCAACGCCAAGCATGACAGGCAGGCGTGTTAGAATAGCCCCATGCAACATTTCCCAGAACTATTTGAAGCCATGCTTAGGGAACGTGGCATCACTCCTGAAGAACAAGAGGGTTTTCTAAATCCCGATTATGAGAAACTTCATAATCCGCTCGCATTACCCGATATGGAGAAGGCTCGCGACAGAGTAATTAAGGCGGTAAAAGACAATGAACATGTTGTTGTCTTTTCCGATTATGACTGCGATGGTTTACCGGGAGCAGTAGTACTTTCTGATTTTTTTGCCCGGATAGGGTACAACAATATTTCCTTCTATGTTCCGCATAGGCATGATGAAGGTTTTGGTCTCAATCAAGATGCTATAAAAGAAATTATCACACGCGGCACAAAACTCCTTATCACAATTGACTGTGGTATTGCAGATGCGAAAGAAGTAGCGCTTGCCAATGAAAATGGTGTCGATGTCATTGTCACCGATCATCACAAACCCAATCCTCTGTCAGCGGGCGGACTGCCGAATGCTTACGCTATTGTTAATCAAAACAGAGATGACTCGGATTACCCGTTCAAAGGACTCTGCGGGGCGGCATTAGCATTCAAATTGGTACAGGCCGTTGTTTTACAAGAGACATTCGGCGTTAAGCCCGGTATGGAGAAATGGTCTCTGGATATGGTAGCCATTGCTACCCTGTCGGATATGGTGCCTCTTCTTGATGAGAATAGAATTTTTGCGCGCTTCGGACTCTCGGTATTGCGCAAGTCTCCCAGACCGGGACTTGCCGCACTTTTCAAAAAAATGAATCTTGATCAAAGTACCGTCTCAGAAGACGATGTTACTTTTATGATTACTCCGCGTATTAACGCCGCTTCACGCATGGGCGTGCCGAAGGATGCCTTCCAACTTTTAAGTACAAAAGATTACAGTGAAGCCGAAAGGCTCGCTCTCTACTTGGAACAAATAAACAATGAGAGAAAGGGCGTGGTGGCAAGTATTGTGAAGGAAGCAAAATTTCGGCTCGCAGGTCGAGAAGATTTGCCCGATGTTATTGTTATTGGCAATCCAGAGTGGCGCCCGGCTCTTCTTGGCCTGGTCGCCAATTCACTTGTTGAAGAATACGAAAGACCGGTTTTTATTTGGGGTAGAAGCGGAGATGGAACGCTTAAGGGATCTTGTCGTTCGTACAATGGTTATGATCTTTTTGCTTTGATGAATATTGCGAGTGGCGCGTTTATAGAATTCGGTGGACACACTGGGGCTGGCGGATTTTCCGTTACTCTCGAAAGTCTCACTACTCTCGAAGAGAAATTATCTCAGGCCTTATCGAACCTGGAGGCGGGGTCTTCAAGTGGCGATCTCTCTTTATTTGACATAAACTTGGATGATATTGGGGAAAATCTCTGGAATTTGGTCTCAAGTTTTGCGCCATTCGGTATGGGGAACAAGAAGCCGATTTTTAAAATTCCCAAAGCAGAAATAAAGTCAGTCAGAAAATTTGGTAAAGAAAGCAATCATCTCGAAGTTACATTTAACAGTGGAAAGAATGAAATCAAGGCCATTTCTTTTTTCTCGAGCCCGGATTCTTATCCTACCCCTCTTACTCCCGGTACACGTGTCTCTCTACTTGCTAATCTCGAAAAATCATATTTCAGAAATTATCCAGAGTTACGCTTAAGGATTGTTGATATAGAACCATAAATCAGGATAAAGTCATCCATACTGCATGTGGATATCATTAAAAATACCAGAAATGAATTATGTTAGAATAAGGGGGAGGATTTTTTAATTTATATAAACTTAAAAGTATTATTATGAATTTGCCACTTTGGTACAAAATTGTCTCTATAATTTTCTTGATCTTGCTTTTACCCTCTCTTTTATTAATGGCCATGACCATAACAGGTTTTGTTGAGGGAGATAGCACAATTTTTACCATAGGAATACTGCCTTCATTTGTGGGCATTCTTTACGAAATAATGATTATCCTAACTGCACTTTTCAAAAAATCGTGGAAATTCTTTTTGTTGACCCAAAGTGTGTTTTTGATTGCATGGCTATTTCTTTGGTTACTTTTGGATGGTAGAAATAAACTTATGGGTGTTGGTTTGGTAGTCATCCTGTCTTTGATAACCATTGTATTTAATAAAAAATTACTTGGAAGCAATTCGTAATAAAAGATTAAGAGGAATGTAATCTAGAAAAATTCTATTTCAGAAATTATCCAGAGTTACGCTTAAGAATTGTTGGCATAGAGCCTTAGATGTCAGACACTATTTATGAGGTAGACAACAACAAATACTGTGTGTTGGCTATGTTTTTGAAAAAGTGTATAGTGGGGCAAGATTGCTCAAATTGTTCAGCCTATGCTTAATTAGGAGGATCGAAATATGTTAGGTTTATTCATTCTTATCGGTAGATTGCTCGTTGGTCAGACGATAGAGGTGAAAATCACAATCGATAAAAGTCCAGATTTATCAAACAAAACATGGAGGTGGTCTCAGCTTAATGGTTTCGGTACGGAAGAGCATTTCGAGGGTAAGGGAACCAGCCCGTACCACAAGTTTCTTGGATACTGGCGCCATCGTTAGAATTGGGAGGTGTGCGAATGAAAGGTCAGCAAACCCCATCTACAAAATAGATGGGGTTTTACAAAAATATATAAGAATAATTCTCGAAGATAGTAAACTGTGGAAAATTATAAATGATATAATTCCAAAATGATTACGATCTATACAGACGGAGCGTCGCGAGGGAATCCGGGACCGGGAGGGTGGGGCGCAATCATTTTAAATGACGATAGGGTCGTAGAAATTGGAGGACGAGAAAACCACACGACAAACAATAGAATGGAACTGACGGGAGCTATCAAAGCCTTGGAGTTTGTCCCGGTATCATTTGCCGATGATTGTGTGCTTTTTACTGATTCTGAATATGTGATGAAGGGTATAACGGCATGGATACACCGGTGGCAGAAGAAAGGTTGGAAGACCGCGAATAAAAAACCGGTCTTAAACCAGGATTTGTGGCAAGAACTTCTGAATGTGACCAAAAATGTGGAAAAACACCTGCCTGCCGGTAGGCAGGTTGAATGGAAATATGTGGCTGGACATTCCGGTAATCGTTTGAATGACAGATGTGATGAAATCGCCACCAATTTTGCGGATAATATTCCACTCGTTCTCTATAATGGATCAAAAGACAAATACAAATAGCATATTCATTTTTATTTTCGGTTTTATTCTGGGCATTTTGTTTTCTTCTTTTGTTTTTATTGCACCATTGGTGAGTGTTTTGGTAGTCGTTATTAGCATGGCTCTATTCATTGTAGAGAAAATTTGGAGTAAAGAAATAAACAAGGAAGTTTTGTTTCTTGCTCTTGCGCTCTTGTCATTTGGTTTAGGCGCTCTACGTTATTCTGTGAAAGATTTTCATGAGGCATCCATCCCATTGTCGATCGGTGTTGTAATCAGTGAACCGGAACAGAAAGAAAGCGTCACTCGCTTTGTTTTTCAAGCAAATAATGGAGAAAAAGTTTTGGTAAGCACTGATTTGTATAATCCTGTTCAATATGGAGATAAGGTTGAAATTAAGGGGAAACTTCAAAAGCCGGGTGTTATAGATGACGGCGCGAGCCGACCGTTTGATTATGGCAAATATCTTTCCAAGGATAATATTTATTTCACTATGAGTTTCGCCAAAGTTGAAATACTTTCGCATGGTCATGGCAATTTTCTCAAACAAGCGCTTTTTAAAATAAAAGGGAATTTTATCGGGAAAACCAAAGAAATCTTGGCAGAACCGTATGCCGGTCTTCTCTCCGGACTCATTATTGCCGGTAAGGAAGCAATGCCGAAAGATATTCTTGAGGAATTCAAACGCGCCGGAGTGATACATATCGTAGTGCTTTCTGGTTACAATATTACAATCATTGCCGAGTTTATGAAAACGATATTTAGAAGCATAAAGTTTTCCGTTGTCGGTATTATCTTGTTTGTCATCATGACAGGGGGCGAGGCCACGGTGGTTCGCGCGGCGCTTATGGTTCTGACTGTCATTCTAGCGAAAGGGTTAGGAAGAAATTTCTCGGCGCCACGGGCGCTGCTTGTCGTCGCTTTCCTGATGCTTCTTCATAATCCTAAAATTTTGGTATTCGATCCATCCTTTCAGCTTTCTTTTCTTGCCACTTGCGGACTTATATTTGTCACTCCGATAGTTGAAAGGTATTTGACTCGAGTACCGGATAAGTGGGGATTGCGCGCCATAATTTCTGTTACCCTCGCGACTCAAATTACGGTCCTACCCTTTCTTATTTATTCCACTGGTAATATCTCTCTAGTTTCTCTCCCGGCCAATATTCTTATTCTGCTTTTTATCCCCTATACGATGCTTATAGGTTTTATCGCTGTTCTAGTCGCCCATCTTTCGTTAGTCATTGCTCTGCCATTCTCGTATATAGCTCATATTCTTCTCGCTTGGATTCTCGGCGTTTCGCACTCTTTAGGGAATCTTTCTTTTGCATCTATCGCTGTTTCATCCCCCTCACCCTTATTGGTTGTGATAATTTATCTCGTCATTATTACTTTTGTATGGCGTTCGCAACCCCGAAGGACAGCATAGCTGTCTACGGGGCAAGAATTCTTTTTTACTGTTGTGCTTTTGTAAAATTTTGTTCGACGTTGCTCCAATTTAAGTTTTCGAAAAAAGCTTCAATATAATTCTTTTTTTCTGCTGGCGTGTAGTCAATAAAATATGCATGTTCCCACATATCGAGCGCTAGAATTGGGGAAAGACCAACAAGCTGTCCGAGATGGTGCTCGTCAACCCAACTATGTAGAAGCTGTTTGGAAATCGGGTCGTAATACACAATCGCCCAGCCTACTCCGCGTGTTAGGGCCAATACTTTAAATTTTTCTAAGTCAAATCCAGATTTGGTAAATCCGCTATCGTTTGAGAGTGGTTGTGGACCACCTTCGAAATGTGAGAAATAGTATTCATGGTTTCTCATACCATTGAACTCGAATGGGAATCGGCGATTATAATCTTTCTCAGCCAATAAATCGTTCGTATTTTTGACATAACCTGCATAAAGTTTGAGGTGTTCTGAAATGGCTTTTTCCGAGATACCTTTGAGTTTCGGAATATTAAATTTTTTCTCTTCGAAATTTTTTATCATAATAACATTATACTATAGTTATACACCGATGAGTTTTATAATAAAATATCCTAGAGCAGTGGTGGTTGGCGTTCTTATTCTTTTTAATCTTCTTGTTTGGGCGGCAATTTATCAGAGACAACCAAGTGATATTTTGACTGTTTATTTTCTTGATATAGGCCAGGGCGATGCTATTTTTATAGATTCTCCCGGGCATGGTAGAGCTCTTATTGATGGCGGAGCTAATAGAAAGATTTTGAGTGAACTTGGGAAGATTTTACCATTTGCCGATAAACGTATAGATGTAATGATAGAAACTCATCCCGACAAGGATCATATTGGCGGATTACCGGAAGTGGCAAGTCGTTATGAAATCGGAATGTTTCTCGAACCAGGAGTAGAATCAGACAACAACATTGATGATGAATTAAAAAAAAGAATAGTAGAGACTAATGTTCCAAGTTTATTGGCAAGAAGAGGAATGGTCATTAATTTTGGCGATGGGGTGAAATTTCAAATACTTTTTCCAAACCAAGATGTTTCAAGATGGGAAACAAACGATGCTTCTATTGTGGCGAGATTGGTTTATGGAAACAAATCCTTACTTTTGACCGGTGATTCTCCTATTAAGACGGAAAATATTTTACTAAAACTTGATTCTATCAGTTTGGATTCCGATGTGCTTAAGGCCGGACACCATGGTTCGCGCACTTCCACTTCTCTCGCATACGCGCAGACGGTTTCTCCGGAATATGCTGTAATCTCTGCTGGTAAAAATAATTCCTACGGTCATCCGCACCAGGAAGTGCTCAACATTTTGGCAAGTGTTGGTGCTAAGATTGTTAGCACCGTCGAATTGGGGACTATCAAATTTGAAACAGATGGTAAAACTCTAGAACTTAAATAATTGTCATGCTAAATCTCAAAAATCTACAAAAAAATATTGTACTCGCGCCTTATACTACCTATAAAATAGGCGGAAAGGCAGATTACTTTTTCACGGCTAATAATAAGAGTGATTTGGTCGAAGCGCTTTCATGTGTCAAGACAGAAAACATACCCTTTTTTGTATTAGGGGGCGGATCAAATATTCTCGTGGGAGATAAAGGATTCAGAGGATTAGTAATACACAATCAAGCCCAAAATTTTAAATTTGAAGATAATTTACTGATATCCGAAAGTGGTGCCATCATTTCTGATCTCATTGATATCTCTTTGAAACATTGTCTTTCTGGTTTAGAACGTTTTGCCGGAATACCCGGCACTGTTGGCGGAGCTATTTATCAAAATATACATTTTTTATCGCCCGATAGGACAAGTACTTTTTATATAGAATCAATCGTCAAGAGCGGTTTGGTTTTAGAGGATGGAATAGAAAGGGAAGTGGATAAAAATTATTTCGCATTCGGATACGACGACAGTATTTTACACCACAACAAAAACATTTTTGTGTTAGAAATCACTTTCACATTGAAAAATGGAGACCCCGATCTTATTCAATCCTGGATTACCAATAATCTGGAATGGAGAAAACAAAAACAGGAGAGATTGGAAAAATTTCCCTCCTGCGGTTCAGTGTTTAAGAAAATAAAAGGAATCGGTGCCGGACGTTTGATAGAACAATGTGGTCTGAAGGGAAAACGAATTGGCGGAGCGCTCATTTCTGAAAAGCATGCAAATTATATTGTGAACACAGGGAATGCAACGGCAAGAGATGTCCGCGAAATGATAGCGTTCATTCAAGAAGAAGTTTTCAAAAAGACAGGATATAAACTCGAATCTGAAGTGGGGTTTATTGGGGAATTTTAAATCACTCCGGCTTTTTTGAGAGTACTGTGGACAATCAAATTTTCTTATACGTTATAATATCACTACCGTGAATGACTAACGTATGGGCAAGATTGAAGAAAAAAGTCAAAAGAAAGGTAATAGAGAACATTTACAGAAACTGATTCTTCAGACAGTAGCAGATGTCGGCATGTTAAGTATTGCACTAGTGGCGCCCAATGTGTCCAGGGCTATGTATAAACTTGGGTTAGTTCCCAAATGGAGACAAAATGAATACGTCAATTCTTCTGCTAGCAAGCTAGTTAAACGAGGGCTACTCTTTTATGACGGTAAGAAATATTGCATGACTTCTAAGGGGGAAGACCTTCTTTGTCAGTGGCAATTTGCTGATTTTAAACTGGAAAGACCCAAGAAATGGGACAGAAAATGGAGAGTAATTATTTTTGATATCCCGGAGAAGAAAAGAAAGATACGGGATCAGGTTAGAACTCTATTTAAATCAGCTGGCTTCTATCTTTTGCAAGACAGTGTCTGGGTTTATCCGTATGATTGTGAAGATCTTCTAACTCTTCTTAAGTCTAATCTTGGGGTAGGTAAGAATGTTTTATATCTCATCGTTGATGAAATTGAAAATGATAAACATCTCCGCGAATCTTTCAATTTGATCTAATTGCGCATTCTGTTTAAATTGTATTAATTCTACTCTACGTTAATAACTCACGGTCGTGAATTAATAACGTAAGTTGGATTTTAAAGAAAATGAAAGCCGCCACACCGAGAGTATCCAGTGTGGCGAACTCTCTTGCACGGCGGCCATCAGTCTTCCGAAGGCTCTTCGATGAGTAGTCCGGTAGTCTTATCGACGATGAGAAATCTCCCTTCGTCGTCCACGATACTGTATACTCGTATCTTCGGTAACGGGGACGCAAATGAACCATCATCTTCCAGTTCGGGTGGTCTTTGGCCGATCTCATAACTTTCCATTACTTGTACCTCCTTAACCTACCAAAACGTTACTTCCTCTTATCATATTACTATATGGACTGACAATTATCCAGCGTTATTGATACAGTATTAAATCACCCCGGCTTTTTTGAGGACACTGTGGGCGCCATGTCTGTTTATGGTCTTGATAGCGCGCGTAGAGATAGTGAGAGTAATTGTCTTTTTGAGTTCGGGCACGTAAATGCGTTTTTTCTGAAGATTGGGATACTTGCGAACCATTCCCGTGGGGTTAAATTGAGTCGCGCGAGTTCTGTTGGAGTATCCTCCGCCCTTTTTTGAACCCTTTTTACTTATGGGACAAATTCTTGCCATGTGAGAGATAACTTACATGATATAATCGATAAATGCAAATAGATCTCGTATTTCAAATCGCGATTTTAATCATGTCCGTGGTCATTCACGAAGTGTCGCATGGTTACGCGGCAAGTTTCTTAGGCGATCAAACGGCAAGATATCAGGGTCGTCTGACGCTTAATCCTCTCAAGCATCTCGATTTTGTCGGTTCATTTTTGGTGCCAATTCTTCTTTATGTATCCAAAGTCGGCATAATTTTCGGCTGGGCGAAGCCGGTACCTTACAATCCTTACAATCTCAAATCCGGAAGATGGTCCGAAGTGATTGTGGCTTTCGCCGGACCGGCTGCCAATCTTTCTCTTGCGATTTTGTTTGGTCTATTTTTGCGTATTGGCTCTGCAAACTTGGCTAGTCCCGCTTTTATTGAAATTGTATCTCTTATAGTTTTTATCAATATTCTTCTGGCCGTTTTCAATCTTGTGCCCATACCTCCTCTTGATGGCTCTAAGTTGATCTTTGCCTTTTTTCCAGACAAATCCTACCAAATAAGAGGATTTTTTGAGAGCTACGGTTTGATACTTGGTCTCTTTTTTATTTTCTTTCTATGGCAGTTTATCTTCCCGGTTATCACCTGGCTTTTTAGTCTGATTACCGGCATTGCATTTTAGCATTCACTTTAGTACAGTATTGGTCTCCCGTTGAGGGATTTTTTATCGCCTACGCTTTAGCTTCGACGAATCAAGTATGTCCACAATTAATCAACTTATCAGACACAAAAGGAAAAAAATTACTCGCAAGACCAAGGCGATTGCTTTAACGCGCAGCTTCAACAACATCAAGAATCGTCCGGTATTTTTAAATGCTCCATTCAAGCGGGGAGTAGCTATTAAAGTGACGACCAAAACTCCCAAAAAACCCAACTCCGCTATTAGGAAAATTGCCAGAGTTCGTCTAACTAATGGTATGGAAGTGACAGCTTATATCCCTGGTATTGGCCACAATCTTCAAGAGCACTCGGTAGTTTTACTTAGAGGCGGGCGTGTTAAGGATGTTGGCTTGCGTTACACTGTTGTGCGTGGAGTGCTTGATGCTACCGGCGTTGAAAATAGGAAACAGAGCAGAAGTCAGTACGGAGCAAAGAGACCGAAAAAATAGAATCAAGAATTAAGAAAATGCGAAGAAAAATAAAAAATAAACCCAAAATCCAGCCTGACTACGCCTACGATTCAGAAAAGGTCACCAAATTTATCAATTATTGTATGGAGCGCGGCAAGAAGGCTACCGCGAGGAAAATTGTTTATGAGTCTCTCGAAGACATTAAGGAAAAAACTAAAAATCCGAATCCTCTGGAGGTTTTTGAATCGGCTCTCAAGAACACCGGCCCCACCATGGAAGTTCGTTCCAGACGCGTCGGCGGAGCCAACTATCAGATTCCCAGAGAAGTGCGTCCGGAACGTCGCCAATTTCTCTCAATGAAATGGATTATTGATGCCGCGCGCGCCAAGAAAGGCAAACCTATGCATGAAAAACTGGCTGAAGAAATTATTGCCGCTTCCAAAAACGAAGGTGATGCTGTCAAAAAACGCGAGAACACCCATAAGATGGCCGAAGCCAACAAGGCCTTCGCCCACTTTGCTTGGTAATTTTTATGGAACGAGATTATCCTCTAGAACGAGTGCGTAATTTTGGAATTATTGCTCACATTGACGCCGGCAAGACCACCACTTCCGAGAGAGTACTTTTTTACACCGGTTCACAGCATAATATCGGTGAAGTTCATGAAGGAGACACCACCACTGACTGGATGGAACAAGAACGTGAGCGCGGTATTACAATCACTGCCGCAGCTATTACTTGTTTCTGGGCACCGACGTACTTGCCCGATGCCGAGAGACAGAAGAAAGAAAAAAAATTTCGTTTCAATATTATTGATACCCCCGGGCATATTGATTTTACCGTAGAAGTGAAACGTTCTCTGCGGGTTCTGGACGGCGCAGTAGTTGTGTTCGACGGTGTAGCTGGCGTCGAACCGCAATCCGAAACCAACTGGCGTTATGCTGAAGAAGCTCAGGTGCCTCGTATTTGTTTTGTTAACAAACTGGATCGGACTGGCGCTTCATTTGAGCGCTCATACAAATCCATTCTTGATCGGCTTTCGAAAAAGGCTGTTCGCATGCAAATTCCTATTGGCGAAGAGGCTAAACACGAAGGAGTCATAGATTTACTCAGAATGAAAGCTTATTACTTCGAAGGCAATATGGGTAATTTAGTGGTGGAAAAGGACCTGACTACGCAGGCAGGAATTTCAGAAAATCTTCAAGTTAGTGCGAAGAAATATCGCGCTGAATTGGTGGAAAAAATTGCAGAAAGCGACGATACCTTGATTAACGATTATCTCGAAGGCAAAGAGATTGCTCTCGATGTATTGAAGTCCGCATTACGCAAAGCAGTAATTGCCAATAAAATTTTCCCAGTTTTTGCCGGCTCAGCTCTCAAGAATAAGGGTGTCCAGCTTGTGCTTGACGCGGTTGTTGATCTTCTACCATCACCTCTTGATATTCCCTCCACTAAGGGTATTGATCCAAGGACCGGAGAAGAAATAGAGCGTCATGCTTCAGACACGGAGCCTTTTTCGGCGCTTGCCTTTAAACTTCAGTCCGATCCGTTTGTCGGGCAGCTAACATTTTTCCGTGTTTACTCTGGCACGGTAGAATCAGGCACTTATTTATACAATGCTACCACTGATGAGAAAGAACGCTTGGGCCGTATTGTGCGTCTCCAAGCAAATCAGAGAGAAGAAGTGAAAAAGGTTTTTGCCGGAGAAATAGCCGCCGCCGTTGGTCTTAAAAATGCCAAAACCTCGCACACTTTTTCGGACGAGTCGAATCCCATTGTGCTTGATCGGATTACTTTCCCTGAACCGGTTATTTCTCTCCGTATTGAGCCGAAGACCAAGGCTGACCAAGAGAAGATGGGCATGGCTCTCAAGCGTCTTTCAGATGAAGACCCGACTTTCAAAATTAAATCAGACCAAGAAACAGGCGAGACGGTTATCATGGGTATGGGTGAATTGCATTTAGAAATTATTGTCGATCGCATGAAGCGAGAATTTTCTGTCGAAGCCAATGTTGGTAAACCTCAAGTGGCATACAAAGAAACTATTACTGGCGAAGCAGAAGTGGAAAATAAATATATTAAACAGACTGGAGGCAAGGGTCAGTACGGACACGTCAAGATTAAAATTAAGCCTCTTCCTAAATATGATCCGGACGAAAAGGTGCCAAGAAATGCTCATCGTGAGCCGGGATTTGAATTTATCGATGCTATTAAAGGAGGAGTAATCCCGCAAGAATTTATTCCGGCCGTGGAGAAGGGGATTAAGGAAGCAATGGATAGAGGTATTGTTGCCGGATATAAGATGACTGATATTTCTGCCGAACTGAATTATGGTTCGTATCACGATGTTGACTCTTCAGAGATTGCTTACAAAATTGCCGCCTCACAGGCATTTCAAGAAGCGGCCAAACGCGCCAAACCAGTAATTCTCGAACCTATTATGAAAGTTGAAGTAGTTATTCCAGAAAAGTTCATGGGTGATATTACCGGTAATCTCTCTGGCAAACGCGGGCAGATTGAAGCGATGGAAGACCGTGATGCTCTCAAGGTGATACGAGCCAAGGTTCCCTTATCTGAAATGTTTGGATACGTTACTTCTCTCCGCTCTATGACCGAAGGTCGCGGCTCTTCCACTATGGAATTCGACCACTATGCCATCGTGCCGACTAATGTCGCTCAAGGTATCATCGAAGCTCGTACAGGAGGGAAGTAGCAGAAGGGTTGGAAAATCATGGTACTCTCGTATATAATACCCCCATGAGTAATTTAGCTATAAAAATTGGTCCGAGTTCTAAAGGCAAGAAATTGCTGGTGGAAATCGATGCCAACAAATTAGAACGTTTAGCTTCAAATCTAGGCCTCTTTAGTCCAAACTTTATTAAAAGTATTGAAGTAGCAGAACGCGATTTCCGCGCCGGTAGAACTAGAACTCTTACTTCTCTACGAAAATTGAGGTTGACTTAAGTTTGATGAGGGTAATTGTTACAGCCGAGTTCGAGAAAAGATATAAAGATTTGACGATTTCAATTCAGAAAAAATCAGAAAAACAAGAAAAAATTTTTCGTAGCAATCCATTTCATCCATCTCTTCATACTGAAAAATTAGAACCAAGAAACAAGGAGCTTTGGAGCATTCGCGTTGATAAAAGTTATCGCATCATTTTCAGATTCATTAATGGCAACACGGTTTTGTTTCTGACTATTGGTCCTCACGATTGGATATATAAGTTAAAGTTCTAATTTTTAACCGAAGATCGCGGTTCTTCCACTATGGAATTCGACCACTACGCCATCGTGCCGACTAATGTCGCCCAAGGCATCATCGAAGCTCGTACGGGTTCCAAATAATACAAAAGCTAGATCCTTGTAAGCTGTTCTAAACATGAGATAAGAATCTCTGGATTTTCAAGAGATTCAATTGCAGCATCGGCACCCGCATCCAAGAGCTCTTTAACAGAGTAATTCCCGGCACCGATTCCAATTGCGGGAAGATTAGCTTCATGCGCGGCGTGTACATCTCTTGGAGAGTCGCCTATGATTATCAGTTTCGGTTTTACACCTGAAGGAAAATATTCAGGCACTTTTTCTTTAGCCAATTCAGACAATTCTGTTCTTCTTTCTACTTGATCACCAAATAATCCGAAATTGCAATAAGAATCAAGTCTTGCTGCCTTGAGTTTGTAATGAGATATTTTTTCTGTGTTTCCAGTCAAGATGCCTATTAGGTAATTGTTCTGGACAAGATATTGGAGAGCTTTTTCGGCACCAGACATTGGTTCATATAAGAGCTTATTAACACCGTCGGCAAAGAAATGATTCTCCATCTCACGCAAATAGGCCTCTCTTTTTTGTTTAGTAATATCGATGTTATCGTGTCCATGATATTTCAGGAGTTCCGTCATAATCTCTGGGTCAATCATGCCATGTGTAGAAAAATTATCCGCAGAGACTTCTATCCCGAAAACTTTCTTTATGGCGTGTTCAAAAGACTTACCTCTAGTGCCCCTGTTATTTATTAGCGTCTGATCAATATCAAATAAGGGTACTGTGGTTTTATACATTTGTAATAATCCTATAGTAAAACGATTGGCACACAATGTAGCATATTATTCAAGAATTACAACCCCAGTGGTGCCATAAGTAGTGGACGGATACAGACAGTTGACAGAGTATCTTTTAAGGTATATAATTAAGGTAGAAATTAAAGGTTAAGAGAAGAAGGAGGAGGTGATATATGTTCAGATATATGTTCAATGAATTCAGGTTTAGCCAGGAGACCTGGTTCATCATTGCCTTATGCTCAATGTCGTGGGGTATGGGGTTGTGCTTTTGGGGGTTGCTACTTATGGGAACGCCTGGCAACACAACACCCTTGTTGAGTTGGTGTCTGGTGGGTGTGGGCGCCATTAGTTTGTGTCTCACTTACTATTGTTGGAAGAGGACAGGGAATTCGAACCTCGTTTGACAGACGAACCGAAGAGCGTGTTGACGAAGATGGGGCTGCGATTTCCTCCGGGAAATCGTAGCCCTTTACATTTTATGTGGTTTTATATACTATGCCTCTTACGCGTTATACGCCGTTCTGGCTTGATCTTTGAGATTTTCTCAATAGGGTTAGCTAAGCGGCTTAGTATTGCGTTTCAAAAAACTTATTAACCCGCCTGCCGTGTCGGGCAGGACTTAGCAACTTATCTAACTTATAAATTAATTATTATGGCAGCAGAATTTGATCGTTCCAAACCACACATCAACGTAGGTACTATCGGTCACGTTGACCACGGTAAGACAACTCTCACCGCCGCAATTTTGAATGTGCTTCATCGCGCAGGCAAGAAAGCGACAGTCAAAAATGTCGACCAAATCGACAATTCTCCGGAAGAAAAAGCTCGAGGCATTACCATTGCTCTCTCTCATTCTGAATACGAAACTGACGCGCGTCACTACGCGCACGTCGATGCGCCCGGACATGCCGACTATATCAAAAACATGATTACTGGCGCTGCTCAAATGGACGGCGCTATTCTCGTAGTAGCGGCCAATGACGGCGTAATGCCTCAAACTCGCGAACACATTCTTCTTGCCAAGCAAGTCGGTGTGCCCAAGATTGTTGTTTTTCTTAATAAATGCGACATGGTTCCCGACAAAGAACTCATCGATCTTGTTGAAGAAGAAGTTCGGGATCTTCTCAAGAAATATGAATTTGACGGCGCCAATGCCCCTGTAATCAGAGGTTCAGCTCTCAAGGCTCTCGAGGCATTGGGTGTAGATGATGAATGGTCCAAGCAAGTTCTGGCTCTCACAGACGCTCTTGATACTTACTTCCCAATTCCTGTTCGCGAAACCGATAAACCGTTTCTCATGCCTATCGAAGACATCTTCTCAATTGAAGGTCGCGGTACGGTAGTTACCGGTCGTATAGAAAGAGGTAAGGTCAAACTAAGTGAGGAAGTCGAAATTGTAGGCATCAAAGATACTTCCAAAACGACTGTTACTGGTATAGAGATGTTTAACAAATCTCTTCAAGAAGGTATAGCCGGAGACAATGCTGGTCTTCTTCTCCGTGGTGTCAAAAAAGAGGATCTTCACAGAGGTCAAGTTTTGGCAAAGCCGGGTTCTGTCACCCCTCACACCAACTTCACTGCGGAGGTTTACATCCTCAAGAAGGAAGAGGGTGGCCGACATACCCCATTTTTCACTGGCTACAAACCGCAGTTCTATATTCGCACGACTGACGTCACAGGTGAGGTAACTTTGGCCGAGGGCGTAGAGATGGTGATGCCAGGTGATACTACAACCTTTACGGTCAAGTTGGTGGCCCCGGTTGCTCTCGAGAATGAACAGCGTTTTGCTATCCGAGAGGGTGGCAAAACCGTCGGAGCCGGTGTTGTTACTAAAGTTATAGCGTAATAAATTAAAGTGCCTAAAGCACCTGCAAAAAAGAAACCAACTGTCAAAAAGTCGGTTAAAAAAGAGAGGGTTTCCAAACCCAAAACTCCGGGTCTCAACGAACCCAAGCGAGCTAAGGTTGAGGAAGTAACTTCCCGATTGCGTATTCGGGTCAGGGCTTACGAGTCCAAGATCTTGGACATGTCGGTGAAACAGATCATAGACACTGCGCTTCGCTATGATGCTAAAATACAGGGTCCGATTCCTCTGCCAACAGAAATAAAAAAGTACACTGTCAATCGTGCCGCGTTTATCTACAAAAATGCGCGAGAACAATTCGAGATGCGAGTTCACAAACGATTAATTGACATCTTGAATCCAACTCCTAAGATTATCGAATCACTGACCAATTTGAGTTTACCAAGCGGGGTGAATATCGATGTGAAATTAATCTAATTCTTCGGTCAAGATAAGGATAAAATGAACAAGATTATTGCCAAAAAAGTGAATATGACCCAAATTTTCTCAGAAGCAGGGGAAGTTTTTCCCGTAACACTTGTTGTGGAGGATAGCAAAGGTCTCGCGAAAAAAGGTCAGACCTTAAATACGAATTCTAAAGGTCTGACCTTGGGGAGCGAAACCTTGGAACTCAAAGAGGGAGATATCGTCACTGTCTCCGGCGTCTCGAAAGGTAAGGGATTTCAAGGGGTGGTCAAGAGACATAAATTTCAAGGCGGTCGTCGCACCCATGGTCAAAAGCATTCTGAACGCGAGGCGGGTTCGATCGGTGGTGGAGGTCGAGCAGGTGGGCGAGTTGTCAAAGGGATGCGTATGGCAGGTCGAATGGGTGGTGAACGAGTAACTGTCAAGAATCTCAAAATTATAAAAATATTGCCGGAAACCAAAGAAATCTTTATTGGTGGAGCAATACCGGGACGTCGGGGTAGCAAGGTTGAAATCAGGACATAATGATTGATTAGCAAATATGGAATCACCGGTCTACAACATGGAAGGAAAGAAAACTGGGGACATAACTTTACCCAAAAGTGTTTTTGATGTCCGTTGGAATGCTGACTTGGTCAAACAGGTTGCGGACTCGCTCCTTTTGGCTAAGCGCAAGAATGTGGCACACACTAAAGACAGAAGCGAAGTGCGTGGTGGCGGTAAGAAACCATGGCAACAGAAAGGTACCGGCCGCGCCAGACATGGTTCCATCCGTTCTCCCCTTTGGGTGGGTGGCGGGGTGACTGGTGGACCAAGAAATGAAAAAAATTTTTACCGTAAGGTTTCAAAGAAGATGCGAATCAAGGCGCTATATACCATTCTTTCTCAAAAAATAAGAGATAAAGAAATCCTTTTTGTAGATTCGATCACGCTTTCTGAACCAAAGACGAAGATTGCCGTAAAGACGCTCAAGTCTCTCTCTCTAATCAAAGGAGTGGGCGACATGTTTGCTAAGAGAAATAATGCGATGGTTATTGCGCTGTTTTCCAAGAGGAAAGAGACTGAGCGCGCCTTTGATAATCTAGGTAATGTGCAAGTGCTGGAGGCCAGAAATCTCGATCCTCTTTCACTTCTAGAGTATAAATATCTTGTCATAGAAAATCCCCAGAAATCGCTTGGTGTATTGCCGGGTGTGAGTAAAACAAAATCATGATCAATCTTAATCTCACGGCGCGCAACGTCTTGCTTCGTCCTCGTATTACCGAGAAGGCTGCTCTTGGGGCAGATAAGCTAAATGTTTACGTTTTTGAAGTGATGCTAAACGCCACTAAAAAATCTATAAGTGCCTCCGTGCGTGATGTTTACGGAGTGAAACCGGAAAAAATAAGGGTTGTAACCATGCCTGCCAAAACCGTCTTTGTGCGAGGAAAGAAAGGAGTCAAAAGCGGAGGCAAAAAAGCGTATGTATATTTGAAGAAGGGGGACAAGATAGAAATTGTATAACTTAACAAATGATGAAAAACTATAAACCCACAACCGATTCACGACGCCAAATGCTCGGAATAGATTTCCGGAAAGTTCTAACTTCGAGTAAACCGGAAAAATCTCTGACGAGCGGTTTCAAGCGCGGTCATGGTCGCAACAATCGCGGTCGTATTACCACTCGGCACAAGGGGGGCGGTCATAAACGCCTGTTTCGAGAAGTGGATTTTTCATACGACAAATATAATATTCCTTTTGCCGTGAAAACAGTTGAATATGATCCTAACCGATCCGGTTTTATCGGACTTGTAGTCTATCGCGATGGGGAAAAAAGGTATGTACTTCTGCATAACAGCGCGCGGGTAGGAGATACTTACATCGTGTCTGAAAAGGCACCTGTCACGCCCGGAAATCGACTTCCTTTGAGCCACGTTACAATTGGCACTTTTGTCTATAATGTTGAACTTAAACATAAGGGTGGCGCTAAGATGGCTCGTTCCGGTGGCAATTATGCCGAAGTTTTGGCCAAGGATGGCGATTATGTGAATCTTAAAATACCTTCGAGCGAGGTACGCAAGGTTCCGGCTAATGCCTGGGCCACCGTCGGTGAAGTTTCAAATAATGAAAATCGTTTAGTCAATTTGGGAAAGGCCGGTCGTTCTCGTTGGCTTGGTATTCGCCCGACTGTTCGCGGTACTGCTATGAATCCAGTTGATCATCCACACGGTGGAGGTGAAGGCAGGCAAGGTCGTGGACGCAGACGCGCTATTTCTTATTACGGCAAACCGACAGGTAAGGGTCAGAAATCCCGTCGCGCCAGAAAATATTCAAACAAATTTATTGTCAGCCGCCGCAAAGTCGGGAAGAGGTAATACCTCGTTTAAGTAAGAGCCATTCTTGCTTAGTTGTATTTAGTTGGAGATTTTTGATATATTTAACGTAGACTAAAGGATAGTGGACAGAATGGAGGTGACTTATGTTATGTATGTAAAAAGTTTGAAAAAGTAATCGTAACGGATCTAGGCGGTGCACTTAAACTGTTGGCTTGGCATAGCGACAAGGTGGATGGCATTTTACACACGGATGGCGGGGGAGCACCATTTATCGCTGAACGGATTAATCATGAACGTGACTCGGGTGGTGATTACACTCGCACCGGACGATTGTTTCGAGTGTCCCCACAGATCGTAGCTGAACTGAAGAAAAGAAAAATGGTTGAACCCATGATGCTGATGGGGCCAGTACGCAACAGGCTAGAGATTTCTGAGACTGGTCGCGCATGGCTTATGCGTCGAGTTAAGTAGCGATTAACCCTTAAACATAAAATAAAGGGGCGGAAGTTGAAATAGTTCAACCTGCCCCTTCGTTTTTTATTCAAGAATTTTAATATAAAACTTGTTAATCTCGAAAACTCGTCAACCTCGCAGGTCGACAAAAAAGATATTCAAACAAATTTATTGTTAGTCGCCGCAAGGTCGGGAAGAGATAATTGACTTTCTTTTTTGTTTCTGTACACTGGTGTTTCATAAGGTCAAAGACAAGAGGTTAACCCCGCCACGGCGGGGCAAGTAAATCCTCTCGAGACTAAGACTTGGCCTTATCCAGTTAAATGGCCGTCTCAAAAGTTAAAAAAGGAGAAATTGTCGAAAAACTCAAGAAAGCGTTAAAAAATGCCAAGTCTTTGGTGTTCGTCAATTTCCATGGTTTAAATGTTTCTAATGCGACTCAGATGCGCCAGGCTCTAAAGAGCGAAGGCGTTTCGTACACAGTCGCTAAGAAAACTTTAACTAATCTGGCGCTCAAGGGAGAGAAATTTGAGGGCGCACAACCGTCACTTGAAGGCGAATTAGCTCTTGCTTGGGGAGATGATCTGGTGGCTCCGGCTCGTGGAATCTACACTTTCCATAAAAAATGGCCGGAGAGTCTAAAGATCACGGGCGGTATATTCGAGGGTCGCTTTATGACCGCTTTTGAAATGGAAGAAATTGCCCAAATTCCTGCTCTCGAAGTTCTGCGTGGCAAGTTTGTAAACATTATCAATTCACCGATTCAGCGTTGGGTTGTTGCGTTGGGTCAGATAGCGGAGAAGAGGGCCTAATAATTAATATTAACTAATATGGAAGAAAACACAAAAAATACGGAAGAAGTAGTAATTCCTGCCAAATTCCAGAAGATCGTTTCTGAGATTGAAAATATGTCCGTTCTGGAACTTAACGAATTAGTAAAAGTTTTTGAGAAGAAATTTGGAGTTTCAGCCACGATGGTTGCGGTAGCTGCCTCTACTCAAGGCGCGGGCGAAGCTGTCGAAGAGAAATCAACGGCGTCTGTTGAACTTACCGATAGCGGAGCAAATAAAATTGCCATTATCAAGGTAGTTAAGGAAGTTCTCGGTCTCGGTCTCAAGGAAGCTAAAGATTTAGTGGATGCCGCTCCTTCGATGATTAAGGCTGATATGAAAAAGGAGGATGCACAGGCATTGAAGAAACAAATAGAAAATGCTGGCGGCAAGGTAGCACTCAAGTAAGTAGAAAAATTCAATGTAGCGGGGTAGAATACGCCCATGCAATCCCGTTAGAAGCCTACAAATTTTACGGGAATGGTATAAATTAATTATGACAAGTCTATTAGTTAGCTTCTAACGGGATGCAATCTATTTCTCACATTTTCGGCGGTGAGGCCAAGGTTAAAATTATGCGCCTATTTATTTTTAATTCCGGTATAATCTTTACTCCGGCCGAAATTTCCAGTCGTACCAAAGAAAAGCACAATATTGTTCGTCGAGAACTCGGTATTCTTACTAAAGCAGGTCTCATTAAACGACGAACTAAGAATTTTATGCTCGATACCACTTACCCATATCTGTCGGCAATTGAAAATTTTCTCATAGACGCTACTCCTATTACCAGTAAGGAAATAATTAAGAAAATATCCCGCGCTGGCAATATTAAACTCATTTTAATTTCGGGTGTTTTTCTACATGATCGAGATTCGCGAGTCGATATCTTGGTAGTGGGGGAGCATCTAAAGCAGGCCAAGTTACTGTCGATTATTTCATCTATTGAGGCCTTACTTGGCAAGGAACTGCGTTATGCCGCCTTTGATACTGTTGATTTTCGGTATCGTTTGAGTATTTACGACAAACTTATTAAGGATATCTTTGATTACCAACACGAAAAGATTTTTAATAAATTGGGTATATAGATATCCACAACCTATTTAAATTGCCCTACTTCCTTTTGTTTTTTTAGTGTATAATAAGCGACATACCCCTTTAAGAGTGGTAAAAATTAGAAGCTAAGTACATTTGCACAGTCCTGCCTCCGCCAGTTGGCGGATGGCGGATCAAGCCTTAGGAATAAATATATGTTATTAAACACATGGGGAGAAGTTTTAACCCTTTCTTTCCGGAATCTCTGGATAGGAGTGGTCGAATTTGTTCCGAACCTTGTCATTGCTATTATCATCCTCATTCTTGGATGGTTAGTTGGAGCGCTTTTTGATCGAGCGATTTGGCAGGTGTTCAAGTCTCTGAAGATTGATGATGCTCTTCGTCGAGCAGGATTCGACACGTTTTTGCGTCGTGGCGGTATTGATCTTGACTCGGGAGCGTTCATTGGAGGTCTAGTAAAGTGGTTTGTGATAGTCATGTTTTTGATTGCATCTCTGGATGTTCTGGGTCTTTCACAAGTCAACTTTTTCCTTCAGGAAGTAGTACTGGGTTATTTGCCTCAGGTACTTGTCGCCGCCCTAGTTCTTTTGGTAGCGGGTGTTATTGGTGATGTTACCGGACGTGTGGTTATAACAGCAGCTAGAACAGCAGGCATCGGTTCGGCGCATTTTGTCGGCGCTGTTGCCAAATGGGCCGTGTGGGTTTTTGCCATTCTTGTGGCTCTTTCCCAGCTTGGTATTGCTGTCGCATTCAGTCAAACTCTCTTTACCGGCATTGTTATTGCCATCTCTCTTGCTCTCGGTCTCTCATTTGGTCTCGGCGGACAGGAAGCAGCCTCTCGCTTTATAGAAAAGATTCGCGGAGAAATAAGCGGAAAAAGTCACAACTGATTACGGATATTATTGGCTAGATAATATCTCTTTCAACCTGTATTGTGGCTGGTTGCGGTTAGGTGATTTTTCACAAAGCCCCCTCATGAGGGGGCTTTGTGTTGACTTTAAGTCTTGATTTATATAACATGACTCGCATGTCCCGCCACGGCGGGATTATTTAACTAACATGACCAGATCGTCTAAAAAAGGTCCATATGTCGACCCTCGAGTATTGAAAAAAATAGAGGGCAAGAATCCCACAACGACAGGTGTCATTAAGACATGGTCACGGGCCTGTCAAATTGCGCCGGAAATGGTCGGTTTTACCTTCGGAGTGCATAATGGCAAGGATCATGTAGAGGTATTTGTCACCGAAGATATGGTCGGTCACCGTCTGGGTGAGTTTGCTCTGACGCGTAAATTTGTCAGACACGGCGGTAAAATGCAAAAAGAGCTCGAACAGAAACAAAAAGAAACTGAAATTGCTGCTGTCAAGGCGGTGAAAAGCGCGGCAGATTCAAAGAAATAGAATCAAAGATTATGAGCGAAGTAAAAGCTAAATTATCAAACTATCGACAATCTCCACGCAAGGTACGCTTGGTGGCTGATACTGTGCGCGGCAGGTCAGTAGGAGAAGCTATCACAATGTTATCGTTTATTCCAAAACGCTCCGCTCTACCTCTTCAAAAACTTTTAAGTTCGGCATTAGCAAGTGCGAAGAATTTGTCTCTGCCTACTGAAAATCTGATTATTAAGGAAATTAGGGTTGATGCGGGCGCCACTCTTTATCGTCGTAGACCCCGCTCGAAGGGCATGGCTAACCCGATTCGCAAGAGAACGTCTCATATTAGTGTTATCTTGACTAACTCTGGCGCCAAAAGTTAATTTTATGACTCATACCGTACATCCATATTCGCATCGTCTAGGTATCCTCCGAGATTGGAAATCACGCTGGTTTGCTACTAGAGCCGGCTATAAACTTGCCTTGCGAGGAGATGTTTTGATTCGTGAGTATTTGGAAAAAAAGTTAAAAGGATTTTTTGTCGCAGACATAGAGATAGAAAGAAGTGAGAAAGCGTTGCGTGTGATCATCAGCTCTTCTCGTCCGGGTATGATCATTGGTCGACAGGGCGATGGAGCAGAGATACTTAGAAAAGAAATCAGATCGTTGTTGTTGAAACATAAATTACTCGGAGAAAAAGTAAATGTCAAACTTGATATCAAAGAAATCAAATCAGCAGAAACCAATGCGGCTGTCGTATCGCAAATGATAGTCGAAGGGCTTGAGAAACGTTTACCTTTTAGAAGAGTAATGAAACAGATGCTTGAGAAGGTGATGGCCAATCGCGATGTGCTTGGAGTACGCATCTTTTTAGCCGGTCGTCTTGGTGGGGCCACTATGAGTCGCACGGAGGATCGAAAACTTGGCCGTATTCCTCTCCAAACTCTGCGCGCCGACGTTGATTATGCTGTTACTAAAGCAGTGATGCCATACGGCACCATTGGTGTTAAGGTTTGGATCTATAAGGGTGATATCTTCAAATAATATGTTATTTCCTAAGAAAGTTAAATATCGCAAATGGCATACCATGCGGAGAAATCCTCTAAGAGTGGGTGTGGCTACGCGCGGAGTTACTCTGGCTTTCGGCGCTTACGGACTCAAAGCGCTTGGCGCCGCTCGTATCCGTTCCAACCAGATCGAATCGGCTAGAAAAGTTTTATCTCGTTCGATTGGTAAAACTGGTCGTCTTTGGATTCGTATTTTCCCGGATATGCCATATACTACTAAGCCGGCCGAAGTGAAGCTTGGTAAAGGTAAGGGAGATCTTGCGGGTTATGTGGCGCCTGTTTTGGCCGGTCGGATTATCTTTGAAATAGATGGAATTAATGAAACGGAGGCTCGAGAGGCGCTTCGCAAAGCGGGCACCAAACTGCCAGTGAAAACCAGAGTGGTGGCGAGAGAATAAATTGCAAATAGTATGAAGAAGACAAACTATACAGATAAGCCGAGACAGGATTTGTTGAAGACTCTTATGGAAAAGAGAGAAATCTTGCGCAAATTAAGATTTGAATCTGCTGGATCCAAAACTCGCAATGTGAAGAGTCGGGTAAACACTAGGAAAGATATTGCTCGCATTATGACAGAATTGAATAAGAATGATTCGAGAAAACTCACTACAAGCAAAAAATCATGAGTCAAGAATCAAAAATAACAAAACCAAAAGTTCTCTCTGGCGTTGTCGTGTCGGATAAGATGAAAGACACGGTGGTTGTGATGGTGGAACGTTATAAGAAACACCCACGATATTTCAAGTTTATAAAGCGACGTAAAAAATTTAAGGCGCATGACGCAGGCAACACTGCTAAGATCGGTGATCAGGTGCGAATCATAGAAACTCGGCCCATATCAAAAGATAAAAACTTTAAGCTTTTACTTTCTTAAAATTATGATTCAACCGCAAACTATCGTTCAGATTGCAGATAACTCCGGAGCAAAGATCGGGCGTGTTTTCAAGGTGCTCGGTGGTTCTAAAAAGCGTGTAGCATGCATCGGTGAGATTGTGGTGCTTTCGGTTCAGAAAGCAGAGCCCAGAAAACAGGTTAAAAAGAAAGATATTCTTTATGGAATAATCGTTCGACAAAGAGCTCCATTTCGACGTAAAGACGGTACATATGTACGGTTTGATGAAAATGCGGTAGTGATTCTCGACACAACTCACAAAGAACCATTGGCTGGGCGCGTCTTCGGTCCTATCCCCAGAGAAATTGGCGAGCTGGGATTTCAGAAGATAATCTCTCTTGCTCCAGAGGTAGTATAAAAATTATGCACGTAAAAAAAGGAGACAATGTCATAGTGTTGGCAGGCAAAGACAAGGGTAAGACGGGGAAAATCCTCAAGGCCTTTCCTCGTGAGAACCAAGTCCTGATAGAAGGAGTTAATGTCAAAAAGGTTCATGAGCGGGCGAGGAAGAGCGGCGCCAAGGGAACTATTATAGAAAAAAACTTTCCCATTCATGTGTCTAATGTGAAGATACAAAAATGATCAAGGAAAAATCAAAAGTCGTGCCAGGGTACAAGAATCCTATGCAGACGCCTAGAATATTGAAGGCGGTTGTTTCTTCCGGTGTCGGTTCATTTAAGGATAAGACAAAATTCAAAGTAGTTGAAGATCGTCTCA
>JBBTYJ010000018.1:0-2463 GCA_038061835.1 Patescibacteria group bacterium
CACCACGTTGGAAACGTGGCATGTCGCAAGGCATCGAGAGTTCGAATCTCTCCGCTTCCGCCAGAAAGGAAATTTTTATAGTTCTATAAACAATCATGAATTTATTATTTTTTCTTAGTATTTTAGTAAGTATTTTTTCGCTCGCCCTAGTATTGGTTGGTGTACCAGTCCAGATAGTAAAAAATTATCACGAAAAACGGTCAGGACAACCTGTAACGACAATATTAATTGCCTTGTGTTTTTACGCTTCTCAAATTGCATTCTTTTATATTACTTACTCCTTTCTACCTCTTATATCTTTTTCTATTGGTATTATTATGTGGGGTGTTACTCTTGTACAATACTTTCTCTATAGGGAAAATTCGGAAAGATATTTATGCTTAGAGCCGATCAAAAGAAATGGATTGACCATCTTTCAGACGATTAAAGGAATCGGGAAATGGACTTAGTATTAGAGAATACTACCGAAGAAAAATAGAATTTATAAATGACATACTAGAAAAAGTTTAAATATTGTCTCTAGGAAATTTAGGATGAGGGTGGCTTTTATTTCTTATACTCCAAAATATCTCCGGGCTGGCACTCCAGCACTTTGCAAATTGCCTCCAAAGTTGATAAGCGAAGAGCTTTTGCCTTGCCGTTTTTCAAAACGGAAATATTGGCCATTGTGATGTCAACTTTCTCCGCGAGCTCGGTGACGCTCATTTTCCGCTTCGCCAACATGACATCGATGTTAATTACTATAGCCATACAATTAGACGGTTAGGTCGTTCTCGGACTTTATATCTACAGCATTCTGCAAAATCCTTTCAAACATTTTCGCCACAATTGCAACCGTGCCTGAACCGAAGATGATGAGAAGGCCCATGAAAACGCCTCCTGTGGCATCATCATCACCATGGTTCAACATGATGAAAATTTCTTCTACTACAACAAAACCAATAATGGTTATCGCGCAATATTTTATGGTTCGCAGAGCTTTTACCGCCACTTGCGAGAATATCTTATTTTTTCCGACATATCCCAACACTTTGAACGCCTGATAGAGTGCCGCGAAAAAAGGAATAGACCCTATGTAAACAAACGCCAGAAAAGGATCGTCGAAGTAAATTTCAGAGAGCGTGGTTGCGTTAGCGTTCACACCCTCAATTTGAGGCTCCCAAAGCAGGAGGAAAGGCGCGCCGATGCCGATTAGTATAACGATAACCTGAAGAATTATTATTGAACTTCTTTTCATATTTCCAGCTTAATTTAGTAATTATCGTTTGTCAATATATATTTATCGTTAAGCTAGCTGTTTAAAAAATGGAAAATCTATTAAAATATGAATATGGAAAAATATAAATGTCTTTTTCGCTATGAGTATAGTAATTATCACCATTCCGGGTGAAGATAAAAGAATTTTTGCCAACTCCCTTCATAAGATAACAAATGAACAGGTGGACTTGGTAATTATCCAGAGACCTAAACCGAACCATTATTCTTTGATAGAAAGACTGAAGCGTTTATATAAATCGGTAGGATTCTGGGCTTTACCTAGAGAAATTTTTTATGCCATACGTCTACGAGCAAATGAGGATCTTAAAAATACTTTAGGATACTTCAGAGAGAGAAGCGCGCAAATTTCTGAATCAGGGTATCTTCCGAAAATATTGGAGACGGTATCCGTAAATGGAGACGATGTTTATAAAATTCTAAAAGAATTGTCCCCGGATCTCATAGTTATCTGGGGTAGCGCGATCGTGAAGTCGCATATTCTAACCACAGCTAAAAAGGCAATCAATCTTCATATGGGTTTCTGTCCTTATTATCGGGGAGCAATAGCTAATCAACGTGCATTAATGCGTCGCGAACCAGAACGGATAGGAGCCACTATTCATTATGCGGAAACTGAAGTAGATAAAGGGGATATTCTTCTTACGATTAAGGCGGACCTCTCAAAATCACCAAGAGACTTGTTTCGTAAACTCAATGATGAGGCAGAGAAACAGTACTTAAACATAGCTAGGCGTCTGTCCTCTGGAGAAAATTTACCCAAGCAAATGCAGAATACTTCCTTAGGAGAAACTTTCCCTCTTAAACAATGGACACCCAAAACCCGTTACAAACTTGCCAAACAAATTTTAAAATGGGAAAAAACGGGAATTCTATAGTGGGGGTTTACAAATTTTTGATTATCGGTTACAATGAGGGTATGTAAGGTTCTCGTTGAGAGGTTACTTGTTTTACCCGCCGAAGCCTTGGCGAAGGAGGGAGAAGGCACAGAGAGCGCGAAATGAGATAGGTCCGGCACTTACATGGTTAAAATAATGCTGGCATAAAAAAAATGGCAACAAAGCTATACGTCGGTGGAATTCCTTATTCTACGACAGAAGCAGCTCTTAGTGATTTGTTCTCTAAGGCTGGATCTGTTTCCTCTGCATCAATTATCATTGATCGCATGACCGGCAGAAGCAAAGGTTT
>JBBTYJ010000019.1:0-11256 GCA_038061835.1 Patescibacteria group bacterium
TTGAGGTGGTAGTGCCCGCAAGGGCGTGGAGGTTCAATTCCTCTCCCGCGCACCATGACTAAATCTAAGTTGTATACTGGCAAGGGGGATAATGGAACGACAAAGTTTTTCAATTGCGACCAGAAACGTGTTTCCAAGAATTCCAATGTGGCAGAGGCGCTCGGGGATTTGGATGAATTAAATTCTTTTCTCGGTGTGGTGAAGATGCATAAAAAGGCTTCCGGTTTATTGGTGTCGGGTTCTAACCTTTCAAAGATTCTAGAAGAGATTCAAGAAAACCTTTTTATCATTTGTGCGCATGTGGCTGGAGCAAAGAAAAATATTACTGAAGAAAAAGTAAAGAAAATAGAAAAGATCATTGCAGAATGCGAAAAGGAACTTCCGCTGATAAAAACTTTCACCATCGCCGGAGGTACGGAGCTTAGCGCGCTTTTGGACTTTACTCGCACATTGGCAAGATGCGCGGAGAGAAGAGTGGTTGCGACAAATGATGAAGAAAGAACGATCAGTCCCGAAATACTCAAGTATCTGAATCGACTCTCAAGTTTGCTTTTTGCTCTTGCTCGACTTACTAACCTCCGCTCTGGTATAAAAGAGACTTCTCCGAGCTATAATTAGCACGCGAGCATAATGGCTTGCCATGAGCGCAAGTCGAATGGCGACTATAGTTTAGTGGTAGAACTCCAGCTTGTGGAGCTGGTCGCGAGAGTTCGATTCTCTCTAGTCGCCCCCGAATTTAGAATAAGATTTTTGTGACAAATTTTTATGGGAAGTAATACATCATATAGCTCGCCAAAAGTGGAAATGAGAAAGAGTAAAATTAGTGGGCGAGGGCTTTTTGCGAATAAATTGATCAGAAAAGGAGAGCTAATAATCAGTTTCGAAAAAGGAAAAGGAAAATTTATTAATTCTACTGAAGCAGATAAATTGTATAATGCGGGCAATGATCATATGTTACAAATAGGGGACGATCTCTTTTTTGCTGCTATTACACCGGAACAGTACGAAAATGAAGATCACATTAATCATTCTTGTGATCCAAATTTGGGTATAGACGGGAATATGAAATTTGTGGCAATGCGTGATATACAAGCAGATGAGGAACTTACCTTCGATTATGCCATGTCGGAAAGTTCAGATTACAAAATGGGTTGTCATTGTGGGAGTATAAACTGTCGAAAAATTATTACTGGCAGTGATTGGAAACGAAAAGATCTTCAAGAGAAATATCACGGATTTTTTTCTAATTATTTACAATCCAAGTTTTTGGTAAATTAGCACATGTTTTTAGTAAAAACAAAATTAGGTCCAAGCAAGATTCATGGTATCGGTGTTTTTGCGGTTCAAGATATACCCAAGGGTACGCTAGTTCAAAAATTTATAGACGGAGTCGATTTGGAGATAACGCCTGAAATAGTGAATATCTTACCCACACTTATCAAACAAAACCTGCTTCATTACGCGTATCAACATAAGATAACCGGAAATTTTATCTTAAACTCTGATGACGCCCGTTTTCTAAATTCCTCCCAGAACCCTAATTTAATAGGTGATAACACACATAAAGAAGCCGATATTGCCGCCAAGATATTGTAAAAGGTGAAGAACTTACTGTAAATTATAATGATTTTGATGCGCTGGCTTTTGAAAAACTCGGATAAATAAGTTATTACACATAGAAAAATGTTTAAAAAAGAAAAAAACATATAACTGATATACTTTGGATATGAAAAAGTTTGAATTAATTGCTTTTGATATAGACGGCACATTGACTAGGAGCAAATCGCCGCTTGAAGATAATCCTCTGATTGATACGGATATGTCCGATCTGCTTAATCGGTTAATGACCAAATATAAAGTGGCAATTATTTCTGGCGCCTCCATGAAGCAATTTGAAACTCAAATTTTGAAACACTTGAGTCAAGATGCCGATAAACTGAAAAATCTTTATCTTTTGCCCACTAATGGCACCACCCTTTGCGCTTACGAAAAGGATGGTTGGCTCTGTCCGACTCCCAACGCTCTCACTGATGCAGAAAAACAGGAAATATACATCGCTTTTGACAAAATGTTTGCTGAGGTCGGCTTTTCCATCCCCAAACGGGTGTACGGAGAAATTATTGAAGACCGTGGCTCGCAGATAACCTTTTCGGCTTTCGGGCAAAAGGCGCCAATCGAACTCAAGGAGACTTGGGATAAAGATCATAATAAACGTCGACAAATGCTATCAGTGCTCAAGAAATATTTACCAGACTTCGCTTCTCATATCGGAGGCACAACATCTATTGATGTGACAAAGAAGGGAATAGATAAGGCCTACGGTCTTAAGAGAATTCTCAAACATCTTAATGTCGCAAATGAAAAATTACTTTACATCGGGGATGAGCTCTTCCCGGATGGTAATGATGCGCCCGCGTTAACCCTGGGAGCAGAATGCCGGGCAGTCCAAAATCCGGAAGAAACTAAAGGAGTTATTTTGGAGTTATTAAAATAAGGTAGTGTATTTCACACTTGCCAATCCATGATACGCTTATCAAATATGATGTTTCCTAATTGGGCGAAGAATATTCTTTTTCTTCTGGTTTATATGATTTCTGGACTGGTGCTTGTAGTTATTATTGAGGGACTACTTTCCGGTACAGAACTTACTCCTCTCAATATCGCTATTGAACAGGTGATGACTCACATACGCACACCGTTGCTGACGACCTTCATGGTTTTTGTCACCAGGTTGGGGAATCCTGCAGTGCTTATCTCTATTGCCGCTTTTCTTGTTGTCTTGCTAATGATGCGTGGCCGTTCTTATGATGCGGCACTTTTTGCTATTACCATGATAGTAGCCGTTGTTTCTCTAACGATATTAAAAAATACTTTCCAGATTGCGCGTCCCAGCTCTCTACTCGTAGATACTAAAGGATGGAGCTTTCCTTCCGGTCATACTACGATGGCCACAACCTTCTTTTTCATGCTAGTTTATTCTTTTTTAAACCGAATGAAAACAGTTAAAGGCAAAACAGTTTTGATACTCGGTTCGATTCTCGCGGCGGTTCTTATTGGTCTCTCTCGTCTTTATTTGGGCGCGCATTGGGCATTGGATATTCTAGCCGGTATTGCTCTCGGATTTCTGTCTGTAAGTTTTACGGTGCTTATTTTTAGTGTTTTTATTGGGGATAATCGTTCGTTTCAAAATAGAATGGATTAATGTTATAATTTCTAACGTGGATACAAATACCGAAGAGTTTAAAAAAGTTTTCAAATGGGTATGGATCGTGCTTATTGTGCTCGCGCTATTTTTAGCAGTCGAAACCTTTGGAAGGCTTAAAAATCTACGCAATACCGATCCGACGTACAATTCCATCTCAGTTTCAGGTGTTGGAGAGGCGGTTTCTATACCCGATATCGCCACCTTTTCTTTCACTGTTTCGGCAGATGCCAAAGTGGCGGATGATGCCCAGAGAGAAGTGACCAAGAAGATGGACGCAATCTTATCCGGACTTAAGGCGCTTGGTATTGAAGACAAAGATATCAAAACGACCGATTATTCTCTGTATCCGAAATATACTTTTGCCCAAGCGGTTTGTTCACAAACATTTTGCCCGCCCTCCAGACAGATTCAAGACGGTTACACTGTAAGTCATGATGTTTCTGTAAAAGTTAGATCCACTGACAATGTCGGCAAGGCGCTTGCCTTGGCGGGGCAAAGCGGCGCTACCAATATCTCGAGTATAACTTTCACAGTTGATGAACCAGATAAAATATTAGACGAAGCCAGGGCCGAAGCCATCCAAGACGCGAGAGAAAAGGCCAAGCTGCTTGCCAAGGCGCTTGGAGTGAGATTGGTGCGGATAGTCAGTTTCTACGATAATACCGGTGGTGGGCCTATGCCGTATGCTATGGAAGCTATGGGAGGAGATATGATGAAAGCGGTTAGTGCTCCTGCTCCCACTATACCTACCGGAGAGAACAAGGTAATTATTAATGTAACAATAGTCTACGAGATAAGGTGATACAAAGTTGACGATGTGGATTTATATGTAGTATGATCAAAAGACGCCCGAGGGGGTGTTTTTTAAACCACAACATGAACAGACTCATAAATTATCTCAAGGATACACGTGGGGAACTTCAGCATGTGTCTTGGCCAACGCGGCGGCAGTCAATTACCTTCACAGCTGTAGTCATTGTTATCTCGATTTTAGTAGCACTTTTTCTTGGTTTTTTCGACTATGTAGCTTCTCTGGTTCTTCAAAAATTCGTTCTCTAATTTTTGAACTCATATGGCTAAACAAAAAATTTCCGAAGGTCGAAATTGGTATGTTGTTCATACCTATGCCGGGTACGAAAATGCCGTGATGCGTAACCTCAAACAGCGCATTGAATCCTTGGGTATGGAGGACAAAATTTTTAATGTTATCGTGCCGACTGAGAAAAAAATCAAAATAAAAGGGGGTAAACGGGTCGAAGAAGAAGAAAAAATTTATCCCGGCTACATTTTGGTAGATATGATTGTGACCGATGATTCTTGGTATGTCGTACGCAATACTCCGAGAGTAACGGGTTTTGTCGGTTCGGGAGTATATCCTGTTCCTATTGATAAAAAAGAAGTGGATACGCTCTTTGCCAGAATGTCGGCCGACAGAGTGACACATACCATTAATCTCTTGGAAAATGACGCGGTGCTTATAGTGGATGGTCCGTTTAAGGATCTGGAAGGTAAGGTTTCCGAAATTGACGAAGAACGGGGGAAGGTGAAGGTTCTGGTCAATATGTTTGGTCGCGAAACTCCCGTCGAACTTGATTTCTTGCAAGTGAAGAAAATTTAACGTATTCTAACAGTCTATTTTTATGGCAAAGAAAGTTGTAAAGGTGCTAAAACTTCAGATCCCGGGCGGACATGCCGTGCCCGGTCAACAGCTCGGACCGGTGCTTGGTTCCGCCGGTATTTCCATTGGCGAATTTGTTAAGCGTTTTAATGACGAAACTAAGAATCGCGTAGGCGAAACGGTGCCGACCGTGGTTCAAATTTTTGATGATAAAAGTTACAAACTAACATATAAGACTGAACCAGCGGCCGCTTTAATTCTTAAAGCTTTGGGTAAAGAGAAGGGTTCGGGCACGCCTAATACTTCTAAAATTGGCACTCTCTCTAAGCCGCAATTAAGAGAAATTGCCAAAAAGAAAATGACCGATCTCAATGCCAGTGATGTTGAAGCGGCTATGAAAATAATTTCCGGCACCGCCAGAAGTATGGGGGTAGATATAAAATCATAATCAGTTTTATTTTTCCAGTATCAGGTAAGAATATTTTAACCCTTCAAATTCACCGGATTCTTCCGAGATTTTTTTTGTAAATAGTTTTGAGTAATCTGGGAAAAAGACATCGCCATCCGCATCAATATTCACTAAGGTTACGTACAATCTGTCCGTTACCGGCAAGGTTTCTTTATAAATTTCCGCGCCGCCTATAATAAAAATTTCTTCTTGATCGAATTCTTTCGCTTTTTTAATCGCCTCGGCTGCCGAGTGGACAATTATGCATCCTGGGATTTTCAGGTTTGTGTCTCGAGTGATAATGATATTCGTTCTATCTGGAAGAGGTCTGTTTATGGATTGATAAGTTTTTCTGCCCATGATTATGGGATGGCCGGTGGTCAATTTTTTGAATCGCTTAAGATCGTCCGGTAAACGCCAGAGAAGAGCGTTGGCCTTGCCTATGACCATGTTTCTGGAATGCGCAACTATGATACTAATACGAGGTTTTGTCATCTTTTACGTATTCTTAACCTTAGCATATACTTTACCCACCATAATAATCAATTACACAAAATGTCCGGTCAGTATGAAATTGAAATAAAAAGTCTTCTCGGTAATCCAGAAAGGGCCTCAAACTTGAGGAAAAAAATCAAAGAAAAAGGAGGTGTTTTCCTGGGCGGGCACAAACAACTCAATCATTATTTTGTAATATCTGATATTGAAAAATTTAGGGATATGCTCTTGCCTAAAATAGCAAAATCCAAAAAAGAAATATTTGAAAAAATTCTTGCCGATGGGAAAGATTTCTCCGTTCGCACACGCGAAGCGGACGGCAAGGTTATTTTGGTGGTCAAAGCCTCAATCGGTTCCGATACCAGCGCCAACGGCGTTTCTCGCATGGAATTTGAGTCAGAGATGAAGATGACACTCAACGCGCTGGACAAACTTCTTCTGGATGCCGGACTCCAATATCAGGCCAAATGGTCGCGAGAAAGAGAAGAATATAAGTTGGGCGATATCAATATCTGTCTCGATAAAAATGCCGGTTATGGGTATCTCGCGGAATTTGAGAAAGTGGTAACAGACCGTACGCTAGCCGATACTATCAAAAAAGAATTGCTCGGGCTTATGGAAGATTTCGCAGTGGAAGAATTGTCTCAAGACCGTTTGGAGAGAATGTTTACGCATTACAACAAAAATTGGCGGGATTATTACGGGACTGATAAGATATTTAATATTACCTAAAATGTTTTTATCCGATATAGATATTAAGAAGGCGGTCAAGAATGGAGAGATAATTATCTCGGATTTTGATTTGTCGCGATTACAGCCCGCAAGCTATGACATTCTTTTGGGCAACAAATTCATGCTGACCGATTCTCACAGCATAGACGCTATAGACCCGGTAAAGAAAAAATTTGCCAAGACCAAAGATGTGGTGTTGGAGAAGGGCGAAACTTTCATTTTGCATCCCGGAGTCAGTATTTTGGGCATCTCTGTTGACTACTTTGGTTCTGAGAAGTATGTCATACAGCTGCACGGTAAATCCAGTTTGGCCCGCATCGGACTCATGGTTCACAATACGGCCGGTTTGATTAATCCGGGGCATTTTTTACGTATCACTTTTGAGCTTTGTAATCTTAACGAAGTTCCTATTGTTTTGACTCCGGGTATGCCAGTAGGTCAATTAACTTTTTCGCAGATGGTAACCTGGCCGGAGAAAAGCTACAAAACACATAACAAATATGTGAATGATAAATGGAAGATCGAAAATCCTCCTAAAAATGTTTCAAAAAAAATAAAAAATGCCAAGAAAAAATAGCGCAAACAATCAAAAACATCCGGAATATCAGTACCTGGATTTATTGCGAGACATTCTTGATAATGGATTTGAAAAGCACGAGTTTAACTCGGGAATTGCCATTAAGAGTGTCTTTGGCCGCAGTATGCGCTTCGATCTTTCTAAAGGGTTTCCGTTGTTAACCACTAAAAAAGTTTTTTTGCGGGGAATAATTCACGAGTTGCTCTGGTTTTTGAGAGGTGATGTAAACATCAAGTATCTTGTAGACAACGATGTGCATATCTGGGATGACTGGCCCTACAAAGAATACAAGAAAAAAATGGATATGGGGGCAGTTCCGGCATTGTCTCAAGATGAATTTATCAACAAAATAAAAGAAGATAGCCAATTTGCCGAGAAGTGGGGTGAGCTTGGTCCTGTGTATGGACGACAGTGGAGACGTTGGCTCGCGAGCGATGGTCGGGAAATTGACCAAATAGCGTGGGCGATAGAAAAAACGAAGAAATATCCTGACAGAAAGCACGTGGTTGTCTCGGCGTGGAATCCCGAATATATATACGAAATGGCCAAACCAGGCATCTCCATGGCTATTCCGCCATGTCACACCATGTTTAACATAAATGTGATCAACAATAAGTTATCACTGCTTCTTTACCAAAGAAGCGCGGACACATTTTTAGGAGTGCCTTTTAATATCGCTTCCTATTCTCTCTTAACCATGATGCTTGCCCAAGTATGCGGATATGAAGTTGGAGATTTCGTACACATGTTAGGAGATACGCATTTATATGGCAATCATTACGAACAGGCGAAGGAACAGTTAACAAGAGAACCAAGGCCATTTCCTACCATGAAAATCAATCCGGACACCAAAGAAATAGACAGATTCAGCCCGGAAGATTTTATTTTGGAAGGGTATGACCCGTATCCTCCTATAAAAGGTGAAATCACAGTGGTTGGAGGATTCAACGAGAAGGATAGGAAAGATTTCTCATTTAGTAAAAAATCATGAAAGATAAGGAGATAGGCAGATTCATAGCACAAGAAAAAAAACGACAAGCTGAAGGATTGGAGCTAATTCCGTCTGAGAATTATGTTTCTAATGATGTCTTGGAAGCAAATGGTTCAGTATTTACAAATAAATATTCTGAAGGATATCCAGGTAGAAGATATTACGGTGGTCAAGAATTTACTGATGCTGTCGAACGTATAGCGATTGCACGAGCTTGCGAATTATTTAATTGCAAGTACGCCAATGTTCAGCCTCATGCGGGAGCAATGGCCAATATAGCAACTTATTTTGCATTAATGGTTCCAGGCGATACGATCATGGGGATGGATTTGTCGCACGGGGGACACTTAACACATGGCAGTCCCATGACGGAGATTAGTAAGATTTTTAAATTTGTTCGTTATAAGATGAAAAATGTGGAGACTGGCGAAATCGATTATGATAATATGTTGCGAATTGCCAAGCGAGAAAAACCGAAAGTGATTTTGGCCGGATTTTCCGCATATACACGTGAACTTAATTATGCCAAGTTTTCAGCAATTGCGAAAAAAGTTGGGGCCATTGCTGTTGCTGATGTTGCTCATATTGCCGGTCTTATTGTGGGAAAAGTTCATAAAAATCCTTTTGATTATGGATTTGATGTTATGACTACAACCACCCATAAAACTCTTCGCGGTCCGCGTGGGGGTTTAATTCTTGTACATAGGGATGAAGAAATTGCAAAAAAAATTAATCAAACCGTGTTTCCTGGACTACAAGGCGGTCCCCTGATGCATCATATCGCCGCGAAGGCCGTATGTTTCGGCGAGGCACTCAGACCAAGTTTTAGGAAATATGCAAAACAGATTATCAAGAATGCTAAAGTAATGGCAAAAATATTTTTGGATAACAATATACGACTTATTGGTGGAGGTACTGATAATCATTGTGTTCTGGCTGATGTTTATGGATCGTTAGGAATTACCGGAAAAGAAGCAGAAACAATTTTAGACGAGGTTGGAATAACACTCAATAAAAATATGATTGCAGATGATACTAGAAAACCATATGATCCTTCTGGCATCAGGTTTGGCACGCCCGCCGTTACTACACGCGGATTTAAGGAGAAAGAATGTAAACGTGTAGCTGAGTGTATGGTAATGGTATTGCAAAATAAAAATAATCAGAAATTAAAAGATTCTATACACCGCGAGATTAAACAATTAGCAAAAAAGTTTCCAATACCGAAACAATTCGTTTAAGATTAAATAATATGGCGAAACGAGATATAGATTTTTTGTTCGAAATTGGATCATTACGGAATATACCCAGAGCATGGCAACAAGTTTTAACCGGAAAAGTACAAAATATCTCCGAACATATTTTTCGTATGGTAATGGTTGCTTGGATTATTGCTGTCAAAGAAAAAGCTGATGTGAACAAGGTTCTGAAAATGTGCCTGATTCACGATATAGCTGAATCGAGAACGGGGGATATCTCTTTTATGCATAGAAGTTATGTCACAAGGCACGAAGAGTTGGCCGAAATGCATATATTTCAAGAAACCGCGCTCGAAAAAGAAGCCAAAGTTCTTCTAAAAGAATACAATGACAGAAAATCTCTGGAGGCTAAAATTGTGAAGGATGCTGATAATCTCGATGTTGATATTGAACTCAAAGAATTGGCCCGAATAGGTGATTCCGCCGCCATTGGGTATCAAAAAAATCATAGACCCGAAATTAGAACGAAGAAACTGTATACTCAAAGTGCCCAAAAGATGTGGGATGAAATTAAGAAGACTGATATTAATGCTTGGCACCAGAATCTGGTCAACGCATGGGTGAAAAATAGTAAGGGCGCGAAATAGTATTAATGAAAGAACAACTCAAGATTTTAATAAAGAGAGCATTAAAATCACTGGACTTAACAGAAGAAGATTTTGTTGTGGAACATCCCACGGATTTAAAAATGGGGGATTATTTTACCAATGTGGCCATCAAGTACGGGCACAAAGAAGAAATTGTACGATATATCATACAAAATAAACCGGACGAGGTAGAAAAGATGGAACTCGCTGGGCCAGGATTTATAAATTTCTATCTTTCTAAAGATTTTTTCAAAAATAGTTTGCAAAAAATTATTGGAGAAGGTAATGAATTTGGGAAGAGCCAGCATGCCAAAGATTTCAGAGTTATGGTGGAGCATACGCAACCGAATCCATTTAAACAGTTTCATATCGGACATTTAATGAATAATGCTATTGGCGAAGCCATATCAAGGATCATCAAGGCTAATGGCGCGGAAGTGAAAACCGTCAGTTATCACGGGGATATTGGTTTACATGTGGCAAAAGCTCTGTGGAAAGGAGACTATGTTCTAGGAGCAAAAATGTTTGAAGAAGATCCAGAAGCTAAAATGGAGATACAGGAAATAAACAAGAAAATATACGCTAAATCCGATACTGACTTGAATACCAGATACGAAGAGGGCAAAAAGAAATCATTAACAGACTTTAAAACAATCTATGACAAGCTTGGCAGTAAGTTCGATTACAACTTTTTTGAAAGTGAAACGGCTGAATTGGGTAAAAAGCTTGTATTGGAAAATCTCGGAAAAGTTTTTGAGGAGAGCGAAGGCGCGGTAGTTTTCAAGGGTGAAAGATTCGGGCTACATACCAGGGTTTTTTTGAATTCAGAGGGTTTACCAACTTATGAAGCAAAGGAAATTGGTCTAGCGAGGATAAAGAAACAGGCATTTGCGTTTAATCAGTCAATAACGATTGTCGGCAATGAACAGGATGCATTTTTCAATGTGATTGAAGCGGCAACAGGAGAAGTATTTCCAGATTTGAAGGATAAATTAAAACATATTTCCCACGGCATGCTGCGTTTACCGACAGGGAAGATGTCTTCGCGCACGGGCGATGTTATCTCCGCCGAGACATTAATAGAAGAAGTGAAGAAAAAGCTTGCCCTGGCCAGCCCAGGCGGGGTGCCAGATGAAGCTGTGGCTATTGGCGCTATCAAATATATGATTCTGCGACAGGCTATAGGCAACGACATTATTTTTGACATGGATAAATCCGTTTCGATGGAAGGAGATTCCGGAGTTTATCTCCAGTATGCCTATGCGCGCGCTAACTCTCTTCTAGAGAAGGCCAAGGACCAAGGTCTGACCTTAAGTATTGATTCCCAAGGTCAGACCTTAAGAA
>JBBTYJ010000020.1:0-17319 GCA_038061835.1 Patescibacteria group bacterium
CCCTATCGTCTATCGGTTAGGACACAAGCTTTTCAAGCTTGGAAGCCGGGTTCGACTCCCGGTAGGGTCATCGCGTCAAACGCGATGTAGGACGTTCGACGTCCTCATTGTCAGAAACGTCTATGAATTACGTATACATTTTACGGTGTGGTAAAGATGACGGATTTTATATTGGGTATACAAAAGATTTAAAGAAAAGATTTGAACAACATGCAAAAGGCCACTCTACAGCTACTAAATATCGTCTGCCAGTAAAATTAGTGTACTATGAAGCATTTATAAATAATGCTGATGCAAGAGCTAGAGAAGAATATTTAAAGAGTGGTTATGGTAGAACCCAACTAAAAAATATACTTAAAAATTTTCTAGGAACTTAAAACAAATTATTGTGATTCATGTAGATCTGAATGCCTGATTGCCGAAACCTCGGCGTAGGCGGAGCATACATATTAAAAATTCTGTAAAGATCGACAAGTGTACTCACGGTCCCGGTAGGGTCATAGTAGTATTTCCCTTTATTTTTTACGGTATTTTAATTTGGTAAATAATATGTTCCGAAATGATATACTTTTGGTATGAAAAAATGCGTCTACTGTACGAGATCTGAGATAAGGGCTAGAACAATCATTAAGAATAAATTAGCTTTTGCTTTTCCAACATATATACCGATTACTCCAGGTCATACTCTTATCTGTCCAATTCGTTGCGTAGCAACTGTAGATAAATTAACAAGGAATGAATTGTTGGCTATCTTTGATTTAGTAAAGAAACTCAATCCAGCACTTAGTGAAGCTTTTAATACTGATGGTTTCAATTATGCTTGGAATGAGGGGGATTCTGCGGGGCAAGATGTACCTCATTATCATTTGCATATGGTTCCAAGAAAAAAAGGAGATACCGGTATATATGAATATGAACCGCGAAAATTCTTATACAGACCTGGTTCTCGCGAGAAAACACCTGAAGATGAACTCAAAAAAATAGTTGAACGTATACGGAAGTTTCTATAATGCGATAAAACAGATTTAAAATATTGATAAATTAATTCCGTGAACGTTACAGGCGTATCAATAATCTCATTTAAATAAACTTAAACACTTAACTTTTGTGAACGAAAGTGCTATGTTAGTGTCAGAATAGTTATTTTTTCACATTTCACAGGAGGAAACATGAACGCAATTATTCTGTTATGGGCCATAATTGGAATTCCATTCCTTGGGGTCATCGTGTATACCGCATATCAAAATAAGTGGTTTTTGGCTATTTTAGCCCTAGTTTCCATGGGTATCTGTGCGTTATGCGCAATTTTACACAATAAGATTTACCAACGGAGCGGACGATTCTGGCCATAGGCCGGCGCTTCTACTTCTCTGCCCTCGGCGGACCCTATTTGCCGGGGGTTCGCTTTTTTAAAAATTTTAAAATGACTGCTTCACATTTCTTTGCTAGTATCTCTCTATGAAAATTTTAGCCATTGAAACCTCGTGCGACGAAACGGCTATTACCCTGCTTAATATAAACGGCGCATTGGAACGACCGGATATTAAGATATTAGGTAACACTCTCTTATCTCAAGTGGCTATCCATCAACAATACGGGGGTGTTTACCCTAATTTAGCTAAAAGAGAACATGAGAAGAATCTACCCTCTTTACTTGAACAAACTCTCAAAGAAGCCGGTATGAATGATGAACATCCGAATATAGACATCATTGCAGTCACTAACGGTCCCGGCCTAGAACCGGCTCTTTGGACGGGTATCAATTTCGCGACAGAACTTGGTAAAAAATGGAATAAACCGGTTGTGCCTGTTAATCACATGGAGGGACACCTCTTCTCCGTCTTATACAACATGTTAGAAACCGAGTGTTTAACATTGCCGGGCTTAGCCCTACTTATCTCCGGAGGACATACCGAGCTGGTATATATCAAAGATTTTGGAAATTATAAAATCATCGGTCGAACACGAGATGACGCCGTCGGTGAAGCTTTTGACAAGACAGCGCGAATGCTTGGACTTCCTTATCCTGGCGGACCGGAAATATCTCGGCTAGCCGAGAATGCAAGAAAACGAAGTCCTAAGGACATAATTAGACTTCCGAGACCAATGATACACTCAAAAGACTTAGATTTTTCTTTCTCGGGCCTGAAAACAGCGGTACTTTATAGAATTAGGCTAGAGAAAACGATGAATAATAAATTCAAAGAAGATATGGCCAGAGCATTTGAAGATGCAGCGATTGAGGTGCTCGTAGTAAAGACCCGCAGGGCTCTATTTGAACTAGGAAACAAGATAAAAACCCTAATCGTGGCCGGTGGGGTTTCGGCAAATATTCCCCTCTCACGAGAACTTAAAAAGACCACGGACAGGTTTCCTAATATTACCCTTCGGATACCGGCCAAACTTCTAACCACGGACAATGCCATTATGATAGGTATTGCCGCCTTTATACAGATAAGAAAGAAACCGAAAATCCTGAGTAAAAAGAAGCCAATAATCGCCTCCGGCAATCTCTCATTTACTTCGTAGGATCAACAGCAGTCTTTTGAACATTGCCTGTGTCCTTTTTATCCCCCTTCGGGATTAATGGAGGTAAAATCATCACTGTTTCCGTCTCCAGCTGAGCATTTTTCCAAAGAGATTTTATACGCAGAGAAGCAACCAGATACCAGGATTTGATAGAAGCCCTTATTGAATTATGTCTAGAGTAAGTTAATGTCCAAATCAATGAAACTATGAGAGCTAAAATCAGAGGCGAGATAACACACCACAACTCCATTAGATAAGCAGTTGCGATAGCAAGAACTATGCCTATATCAATGGTAATCCACTTAGTAAGGAATCTTTTTAGAGCGTTACTGGGGACATCCTCATAAAGGACACTCTTTAAGACATTTCCTAAGATATAAAGGACAATTAATATCAGTATGAATTCATAGAGACATTTGATAGTCTCGAATAAACTACCCGGTAAGGCAAATATTGAGGATGCTAGATTGAGGAAGTTTTGTCCTTGAGGAGGACTAGTTTCGCCAACTTTGCCTACTATGGGCGGTAGAAATGGCGTAGTAGTTGACTCTTGTTCGTTTCCATCATTTCTTGATCCAACAGTATCAGAAGGAAGATCAATGTCTCTGCCTTGTAGTCTTAAACTCTCAAGTAGTGCCTTAAACGCAACAATTTCATTCAATTGTGATTGATTGAGCGGGAAGATTCTTCGGCAATATATTTCGTTGATCTTTTTGAGAGTCAGAATATATACATATCCGGTTGAACTTGTATGTCCCCATGGTTCCAAAATATCGCTGAAATATTTCATTTGAAATGCCGAAACAGCATCGAAAGTGGCTTGGTCAAAGACACCCGTCAAAGCCACTTCGCTATGTCCTTCAAAATTTCTCAAAAAGCCTTGCAACTTCAAAACCTCTATCGGATCATTATTAAAATCAATACGCATATAATCACGTAGATAGAAACACGTAGCCTCTGTTACCACGTTAGACGCGGGAGATCTGGAAGAACTGCTCCCTCCGCCACTGCGGCTACTTCCTCCTCCACCACCGCCACAATTTTCTGTGCAAACTTGGACACCATTAACAACAACGTTTACGCTAGAAGTATTGTCAGTAGGAAGGGGATCGGTTTGAGTTCCAGATACAACCGCGGTATTAGTTATCGTTGCGCCTTCATTTCCATTTTTTATTGTGGCAATGAGAGTAAGTTCTGTAGAAGAACCGTTTGTTAAATTACCGATTGTCCATATTTTTGTTGTTGTGGAATAACTTCCTACAGTAGATGTCGCAGAAACAAAATCTAGCCCACTCGGTAATGTATCCGTTAAAGTTATACCTGTGGCATTGTCAGGTCCATTGTTCACTACCGTAACGGTGTAAGTTACAGAATCTCCAACATTCGCGGTGGACTTATTCGAAGTTTTGATAACTGAAAGATTGGCAGAGGGGTTATTGCCACAGTTAGAAGTGCATCCTGCATTCACCGCCACATTGACCGTGGAAGTATTGTTTTCTGGTGTTGGGTCAGTTTGGTTGCCAGTTGTAATGGCAGTGTTAGGGATAGTTTGTCCTTCAAGACCAGTCTTCACTGTAGCGACAAGTGTTAGAACGGAAGAGGAAGCGTTGCGCAATTCTCCGATTGTCCAAATACTGGTCGAGGTGGAGTAACTACCAATGATGGTAGAAGCGGAAACAAAATTCAGGCCGGAATTTAAAATGTCCGTCACGGTCACTCCGGTTGCTTTGTCCGGTCCGTTGTTCACTACCGTAACGGTGTAAGTTACAGAATCTCCAACATTCGCGGTGGACTTGTTCGAAGTTTTGATAACAGAGAGGTTAGTAATTTTTTCCGGATCAGCCGTTCGAACATTAAATCCTATGCAGTCATACGTCTTGCCCGTCTCCACAGGATTAATCCAATCATAGTTGTCGTAATTTAGAACATCATTATGACAGTAGAGTTCTGCAGAAACATCTTGTGTGGTGTTAGCACCGGTAAATGGAATGTAACCGTTTACAAATTGCTCGCGTACCCATATCAGCGCTCCCGCGGGAACGGTCGTGGATGATGTAAAAGAAGTCCATGGCGTACCGGCCGCTCCAATTTGGTCACCAGGATTTGCTGTATTGTTCGGAGCCCATTCAAAAGTCCATGGTTCAATATGACAAGTGGGATGTTCCGCTAAAAAAATACTAGCCGTGACAGAAGTTATGTTTGGACCGCCTGTTCCCCAATTGGGAAGTAAATTTTCTGAAGGACAAACAATCTTGATTGCATTGACCGTTGCAGTAGCTGGTGGTGGAGGTGGTGGTGGAGGAGGTGGAGGAGGTGGAGGCAATGAAGGATCTACAACAATATCCTTTCGACATACTTGTCCGAAAAATTTTACACCACTCTCCACCATTTGCCAATTAAATGGATATGTTCCGGCGACAGTTGGCGCAGTAGCGGTAAAACTAAACGTCACCGATTCTCCGGCATTTATCGGTTCAAACGGCAGACTCACATTATTTAAACCCCAGCGAGTGTTGTGTGGAGGCTTACGAGACGCAAGTTTGTGCGGCGTGGCATCGTTGGTCCAAGGTTTAGTGCCAGAATTTAGCATAGTTACCGAAGCCAAGAAATTTTCGCCGACAATCACCGTATTGGGGGCGTTAATGTTGAGACACGTTGCTTTATTTGTTAGAGGTATTTCTCCGTCATCGCCCCCATCACCACCGCCATCACCATCGCCACCACCATCACCATCGCCACCATCACCACCATCGCCCCCATCACCACCACCGTCGCCGTCGTCGTCAGCATAAACATGAGCAACACCATGAGAAATATCAGAAATAAGATTTGTGTGATAATACGCAGCAAAACTACGCACAGACACAAAAAGCATCAGTAAGGATAGGAATGTGATTGTATAAAATTTTTGCATGCGTGTTTTGTAGTTCCTATTTCTGAAACACCTCACGAGAGATGTGTCAGAAAAGAGAACTGTTGGGAGCGTACGGGCAATACGCTCCCGACAATCGTTAATCGTTGAACGCGTTATGGAACGAGACCGTGCACGTTCATCGTGCACCAATCTTTCCACTCATCCCCAAAAAGCCAGAGACTGTGTTTGCCTCCCGATTTAATCGGAGATAGGAAGTTCTCCGGCCAAATCGTTTCCACAATCCAATACCGCGGGTCGTCAGGTAGAACTATGTCACCCATACCATTCACGACAGACGCATCGCCCAGGTCTCGCACAAGATGTGCCGTCTTTGGATCTAGATAGTAAACATGTAAAAAGAAGTTCACGGGGGCCCTATTTTTCACATGTTTACGTAAATCAGGACCAAGCGTGCGGGAGAAAGCGTCTCCTCTATAGCCGGCCGGGTCAGTTCCATATCGAGTGTTGCGATTCTGTGCTATTACCATCAGTTCCTCTACTCGCCTTTGTAGGTCATAAGGAAGCAACTGAAACGACCATCCATTGATCACCAGTTTCCACTCCGGACACCTAGGCCCAAGGACTTTCTGTTGCAGTTGCGGTGTCGATACCGTCATACCGCAACTACTAATTAAAGAAACGATTAAGATAGATGCAATTATCGCCGCCGCATACTTCCACATGGTTCACCTCTTTCATTTAGAGCTAGAAGGACATTCTGTGATACAGATTACGCATTTGTGAGAAAAAATCAACAATACAGTAAAACGTACAATTACGAAAAAATGGCTTATTTACTGTATTTTATGATTATTTGTCTTTTATATTAATAATGTCGTTTATTAAGTAACGTGAGCTTACTAAAAAACCAATAAACAGAAGATGTAATGAAATTCATGAACGATTATTCTAAAAGTCTTGATAATTAATGTAAATTTTGTCCTTTAGTCTATTTAAGATGCCTCTTCCGTATCTTATTCTTAGAACATGTTATTATTAACAAGTCACATGGACGATAAATTTCTTAAACCGTATAACCCACAGGAAACAGAAGAGAGGATTTATAAACTTTGGAAAAAGAGCGGTTTCTTCAATCCGGATAATCTACCAAAAAGACATGAGGAACCCTTTACTGTTATTATGCCTCCCCCAAATGCCAACGGGCATCTACACGCTGGGCACGCGCTTTTCATTACCATAGAAGACATTATAACTCGCTTTGAACGAATGCGTGGTAAAAAAGCGCTCTGGGTTCCAGGCGCAGACCATGCCGGGTTTGAAACACAAATAGTTTACGAGCGCGAACTTGAAAAACAAGGTCGTTCTCGTTTTGGAATGGATCCCAAACAGCTTTACGACGAAATCATGGTTTTTACTTTAGAAAATAAAAAGCATATGGAAGCCGAAGTGAGCGCTATGGGAGCCTCGTGTGATTGGTCACGGGAGAAATTTACATTAGATGAAAACATTGTCCGGGAAACACAGAAAACTTTTGAACAAATGTATGACGACAATCTTGTATATCGAGGAAACCGTATCATCAACTGGTGCCCGAAACATCAAACATCTCTATCGGACGTGGAAACAGAATTCGTTGAAAAAAAGGATCCGTTTTATTATATAAAATATGGTCCATTCACAATTGCTACCGCGCGTCCTGAAACAAAATTTGGAGATAAGTATGTTGTCATGCATCCGGATGACAAAAGATATAAAGACTATAAAGACGGGCAAAAGTTGGAAGTCAACTGGATAAATGGAAAAATTACTGCAACGGTCATAAAAGATGCAGCCATAGATATGTCGTTCGGTACCGGAGTTATGACGATCACGCCATGGCACGATGCGATAGACTTCGAAGTCGCGGAACGACATAATTTGGAAAAAGATCAGATTATAGATTGGCGCGGAAAACTTTTGCCAATTGCCGGTGAATTTGCTGGAATGAAAATCACTGAAGCGCGTCCAAAAATTGTTGAGAAATTAAAAGAAAACGGCCTGCTTGTAAAAATAGATGACGACTATAAACACAATGTTCGGGTTTGCTATAAATGCGGCACTTCAATCGAACCGCAGATAAAAGCTCAGTGGTTTGTGAAAATGAAGCCACTTGCCAAATTGGCAATTGATGCGGTGGAGAGTGACAAAATCAAATTTATCCCCGAAAACTACAAGAAAATATTTTTATATTGGATGGAAAAAACAATTGACTGGAATATTTCACGTCAGATTATTTGGGGTATTCCAATACCGGCAAAATTGTGCGAAAAGTGCGGGCATGGTTTCCCTGATCTAAAAAGTAAGATGAATCAGTGCCCCAAATGCGGCGGTAGTGTTACAGCCGATATCGACACATTTGACACGTGGTTTTCTTCCGGCCAATGGCCTTATTTAGCCCTCGGATATCCAAATAGTGATGATTTTGAAACGTATTATCCAACAGACATTATGGAAACGGGGCACGATCTGATTTTCCGTTGGGTTCCGAGGATGGTTATTTTCGGGCTTTATAGAACAAAAAAAATTCCCTTTAATACAGTTTATCTGCATGGATTAGTAAATGATGCTAAAGGGAAAAAAATGAGTAAGAGTAAGGAAAATGTAATAAACCCATTAGATCTTTCCAAAAAATACGGAACCGATGCGTTGCGTATCGGGCTCATTGTGGGAAATACACCCGGAACAGACCTGGCTCTTTCCGAGGATCGTATCAGAGGTTATAAAAATTTTGCCAATAAATTGTGGAATATCGCGCGTTTTATACTCTCACAGGAAAAGCCACCGAACAATAAAAATAAGCTCGATGAAGAATTGGTGAACGAATTTAATACGTTGGCCAAAGATATTACCCGTGATATGGAAAATTGCCGCTTCCATATCGCCGCCGAGAAAATCTATGCCTATGTGTGGCACCGTTTTGCTGATGAAATTATCGAGAAGAGCAAACCCGCCCGACCGGATGACTCCGGTCATTCGGGCGGGAAACAAACTGTAAATAGAGCAACCTTATATTATATTTTAGAAAACTCGCTCAAACTTCTTCATCCTTTTATGCCCTTTGTCACCGAAGAAATTTGGTCGTCCTTCACCAAAGCTACAAATAAACAGGGGAATCTTCTCATGATAGAATCTTGGCCTTTTACATGATTAATCTTGAAACAACTGCATATGCACTTTTAGGTGGCATTCTGCCGGCACTAATCTGGCTCGCTTTCTGGTTGCGTGAAGATTATAAAAATCCAGAACCTAAGAAACTTATCCTTGAAACATTTATTTTGGGCATGTGTGCAGTAATTATTGTCTTAATGTTACAAAAATGGGTTGACATTATATTCCCAGGCATGACGCTAATCGCAATCATATTGTGGGTCATAATAGAAGAGATATTTAAATTTATTGCCGCCTTTTGGGGCGGATTAAGATCAACTGAGGACAACGAACCAATTGATCCTATTATTTACATGATTACAGCAGCTCTGGGTTTTGTCGCCTTGGAAAACACTCTCTTCATTATTGGACCACTTATTGGAAAAGATATTGTAACAAGTGTTGTGACGGGTAATTTACGCTTTATCGGAGCAAGTTTACTGCATGTAGTCTCGTCCGGTATCATTGGTGTGTCTCTTGCGTTTTCATTTCTTAAAACAAAAAAACAACAAATTATCTTCGGCATATTGGCTTTAATCTTAGCTATTATTTTCCACAGCGGTTTCAACTTAGCGATTATCCATTGGAACAATTCCGGCGCCATGATAGCATTTGGAATGGTTTGGATCGGAGTTATTTTCTTACTTTTAGCTTTTGAGAAAGCCAAGACGATTGCGCGATACAAGAGATAAGATATAATTAACAGACTATTATGCAAAACAGAAGATCTTTTTTTGAGCGACTAACGGGCGCAGTGCGATTGGATGAAGGTTTGGAACATATGGAAGAAGAACGAACCAGTCTTAAGACTCTGCAGACAAAATCTAATATCTTCGAGGATAATGAAGACGAAGCGCAGCTTACAGTGGATGTTTATCAAACACCTTCTGAAATCATCATCAAAACCATGGTGGCAGGGGTTAAACCTGATGATCTTGACGTATCAATCACCAGAGAGTCCGTAACTATTCGCGGTAAACGCAGTGAGGACAGGACCGTATCGGGTGATGACTATTTTCATAGAGAACTGTATTGGGGCGCATTTACTCGCACCGTCAATCTACCGGAAGAAATTGAGGTGGATGGAGCAGAAGCTGTGGAGAAACATGGCATGCTCGTCCTTCATCTTCCCAAACTCGACAAAAATCGCCAAGCCAAACTCAAGGTCAAAGGAAACTAATGCTCTCCTCAGGAATCGAACCTGAAATTATTCCTTAGGACGGAATTGTTATATCCATTTAACTAGGAGAGCCGTACCTATCAACACGGACAGGTGTGTTGAAAATATAACACGAAATTTGAAAAAATACCGACCTGCCTCGACGCAAGGCGGGTATTTTGCTACAATTCTTACCTATGAATCCCGTTAGAAGTCCTGTTGATTTACTAAACGGAGATTCTATGGAAATATGAACTATTATTCTAACTTCTAACGGGATGAATCCTGAAGAAAAAACGCTTTTGGAACGCACGTTAAGATTGTCGGAAGAAAATAATCAGATTTTACACAAGATACAGAACAGAGCCAGATGGGCAGTTCTTTGGGGCTTCATAAAGGTTGCCATTATAGCTATCCCGCTAGTGGCTGGTTATCTTTATTTGCAACCTTTTTTAGAACAAACGATAGGAAACTACAATGCGCTTAAAAGCGCGCTCAATTTAACACAATAAAAGACATGCCGCGGTAGCTCAGTGGCAGAGCGCTACCCTGAAGAGGTAGGCGTCGGGTGTTCGATTCACCCCCGCGGCACCATTAGTTAAACAGCAATACCGAGCAAATGTGAAAGTTTGTTTTGGTCAAAACCCACAATTACATCCTTGCCATCAATGACTAGTACAGGCACACCAAGCTGACCGCTTTTCCCCATCATCTCTTTTCTTTTGACTAAATCAGTACCTACATTATAGTTAATAAAAGGAATATTATTAGCAGCAAAAAACTCTTTGGCCATATGACAAAAATGGCAACTTTCGGTTGAATAGAGCTCTACTTTTTTCCCATTATTATTCATAAACAGACATTATAACATTCAAAATTTTTCTATACCATGGCAATGATAAATCGTCGGTTGAACTGGAAAATCTGCGGTCATCAACAATAACTGCAACTAGTTCCCCCTCCTGCGTAACGTTAAACTTTTCCCTTATTTCATCCCTGATCCCTTCTTCCGTCTCCAGACGACGAATATTTTCTTTAAGCTCAGATTCTCGAGTAACTAGGACACTCATCTGTTCTTCTAGATTTTTTGAATCTTTTCTACTTTCGATTTCCTTACCCATTAGGCCGATAGCCCCCTTAGTCAGAAGAATGGCAATAATCAATAAAATAACAACAAGGGGGATAGAGTAGATTAGACGCTTAATTCTTTGTTTACTTTTAAGTGATCTCATATGAGTGGAAAGAAGTCATCCTTATGGTAACATAGCCAATATGTTGTTCGATAGAAAACACAAAAAGAAAGTGAAAACGGCTTGGATGATACTCTCCATTCTCATTATTTTGAGTATGATTTTACTCTACGCACCCTTTTTCCCAAACTAGTCTGAGCTCGATTAAATTCTCATCGCGACGAGCGAATCATTTTAAGAAAAATATCCTGGGGAATATGTACCTTCCCCCGTTCTTTCATTTTCTTCTTGCCTTTCTTCTGCTTCTCACGAAGCTTCATCTTGCGAGTAATATCTCCGCCATACATGTGTTGAGTGACATCTTTCTTCATACCGCTTAAAGTATGAGAAGCGATGATGTGACCCATAACTCTCGCCTGGATTTTTAAAGTAAACATTTGTCTGGGCAATATAGCGGCAAGTCTTTCCACATCCGACTCACACTCCGTTTCCACTTGCCGACGTGAGATTATTTTAGCAAACGCCGGAACTATCTCATCGGCTATTAAGATATCCAAACGAGTAACATCTGCCAATTTCTCCCCGGAAAGAGAATATGACATGGAACCAAAACCGGACGTGGCGCCTTTGAGTTTATCGAAAAAACCACGCATCATTTCGCGTAGCGGCATTTCAAAAGTAAGAGACATGCGATTCTCGCCAAAATCTTTTGTCTCACCTAATTCTGCTTCAAATTCATAAAGCAATTGAATTATCTGACTGATAAAATCCGGTGGCATAATTATGGCGGCTCTAACCCAAGGTTCCCACACTGAATTTATAAGATAATCTTCTGGGAAAAAGGATGGGGTATATATATTACGTTCATCACCGTTTTTATATAAGACCCTGTAAGTAATACTCGGCAGAGTGATAACCAACGGCAAATTAAACTCACGTCTTAATCTTTCGGTAATAATTTCCAGATGAAGTATGCCAAGAAAACCGGCACGAAAGCCTCGCCCAAGAACTCCAGAAGCCTGCCCGCCTGCGGCATTCAGGCGGGATTCCTCTTCAAAAGAAAAGGCCGAATCCGACAAACGTAATTTTAAGAGAGCCTGACGCAAAAGAACAAAATCGTCTTGACTTTCCGGATAGATGGAAGCCCACACCACCGGCCGGGATTTTTCATAACCGGAGAGTGGCGCTGATACATCAAGAAGAGAAGCCACAGTATCTCCCACTGATGCAATACCGGGCTCTTTAATACCGGTCACAATGTATCCTATATCACCGGAAGATAGCTGAGAAGCCTCCTTCTCATTTGGAGTAAGAAAGCCAATTTCAAGAGCCTGAAAGGTTCTGTCGGCCACCTTGAACTTTAATTTATCACCCTTCTTTACCGAACCATTGAAAACGCGCACAAAGACAATTACTCCACGATGATTGGAGTACTTAAAATCAAACACTAGAGATCTGAAGGTCAGACCTTGGGAATGGGTACTTAAGGTCTGATCTTGATTTGGCGGCGGCATTCTCTTAATAATTTCTTCAAGGAGTTCTTTCACGCCTTCACCCGTCTTCCCTGATACCAGCAAAATGTCACCCTGATTAATTTTAAGCAGTCTCGAAATCTCATTCCTTACATCTGCAATACGAGCCAGAGGAGAATCTATTTTGGAAATAACCGGAACAATCTCAAGTCCGGCAGATTTGGCCATCTCCAAAGTAGTTAATGTTTGGGCCTGTATTCCTTGAGTGGCATCTATTAGAAGTATTGAGCCTTCGACCGCCCGAAGCGCTCTTGAGACTTCGTAAGAAAAATCTATATGTCCGGGAGTATCAATCAAATTCAAAATATACTCTCCATATTGGATCCGCACGGGTTGCATTTTTATAGTGATACCGCGCTCACGTTCAAGTTCCATGGAATCAAGAACCTGTTCACGCATCTCTCGCCTTTCTATTGTCCCGGTTAATTCGAGTATACGGTCTGCCAAAGTAGACTTACCGTGATCAATATGAGCAATGATAGAAAAATTCCTGATTTTGTCCATATGAATTATAGGACCAACCTTACACGATTTCTGGATCAGCGGCAATTACTTTTGTCTTCCAGAACTTGCCATGTATTACGTTCCAAATTTCGGAAAGTTCCCTGCTCTTCAAGATAAAAAGAATGAGAATACCCGCGCCAATCGCCATAATACCAGAGAGACAACCCTGTAAGAAAATACCAAACAGAGAAGAAATATCGATTAGTCTTGCAAAGATGTTAAGCCCGATATAAGCGACTGCGCCCATAATTATAGAAACCCCTAAACATTCAAAAACAATCTTGGCAGTGCCGCGCGAAAATCCCCTAAATAATCTTTCAAACGCCAGCCAGTGAATGAAACCGTTTATGATTGTGGCAAACGAAAATCCGAGCGGAAGCATGAGAACGGCCGTATCTGATAAATCTTCCACTTTCAAGAGTGCGCTAATAAAGTAGCGAAAATCTTCTGATAGATAAAAGACGTGAACCAGACCCCACGTACTTGCGAGTAAAATAAAAGTTGAAACGAGATTGATAACAAATGGTGTTCTGGTAAAACCAGCGGAATAAAACCCCCTGATAAATAAAAGTAAAAGACTCTGAAACATCGACGAGAGAGCGAAGAGCGCCAAACTAGCCGCGGTTAATCTTGTATCATTCCAGTTAAAAAGTCCCGATCCGAGAACCACTCTCACAATTTGCGCGCGCAAAACAATCAAGAGAGCCGATATGGGCAATGACCAGAAAATAATAAATCGGGCAGTAACCATCATCTGCTCTAGGAAAGCATTTAGATTATTCTCTTTAAAACGTCTGGAGAGAGTCGGAAAGACAGCCAAAGAATATGAGACACCGATAATGGAAAGCGGTACAGACTGAAGATTAAAGGAGAAGGAAAGAATGGAGATAGAACCGACAGACATCAAAGATGCCAAGGAAACCAAAAAAATCATCGAAAGGGCGCTCATCGATAAAGTCAGCGTGCGAGGCATAGAAATTTTTACCACTCTAGCTATAAGGACAAAATTGAATCTGTAAGAAAATCTGGGAAAAAGGCGCTGTTTAACAACAAACGGTATCTGCACCAAAGCATGCAAACTTGCGCCAATAATAACGCCGAGAGCAACCCCCATAACTCCTAAATATGTGGCGATAAAAATAATTCCAACTATAATGCCGGCATTATAGAGAAGAGGGGCAAGAGCGTAGATAGTAAATCGATTATAAGCCTGAACCAAAGAACCGAGCAGATTCGAAAAACCAAGAATAATCGGCGATAGGAGCAAGATACGGGAGATAAAAATTACCTCAACAAGAGCGGCGTCAGAGAAACCCTTGAATAATATTTTAGAAACAAAAGGCATAAGAATAAAAGCCACGCCAGAAATAACAATAATAAGAATCGAGAAAAAAGAAAAAATATTGTTGATAAATCCTCGCAAAGCTTCTGATCCGCGACCCTCTTCTTCGATAATGAAAGGGATGAGAACCGATAGCGATACAACCGAAGCCACCGTTACAAAAATAAAATCGGGGATGCGAAAGGCGGCATAATATATGTCAAGTTCTGCGCCTGCGCCGAAAATATGCGCCAAGAGTCTATCTCGCAGAAAAGCAAGAACTTGAGATAAAAAAGCAAACAATCCCAACAAAAGAGCCGCCTGATTAATGGTACTGGTTTCTCTGTAGAGAAAACTGAAGATCTTCCGTACCATTGAAAATTAAAGATGACTGGAATTCTTGTTTAAGAATTCGATCATAGAACGAACCTCTGCACTATCTGGATTGGTAAGTAAGAGCGCCTCAAATTGTGCTCGAGCTTCATCTAATCTTCCGATTTGGACTAGAGCTAAACCGAGATAATATTTGGCGTTTGCATAATCAGGTGTTAAGACCAGCGCTTGATTAAAGGCATCAACAGCACCCGTATAATCTTTGTTGGAATATTTGAGTAGACCTAATTCGAAATAAATACCAGGATTATTAGGAACTAATGCCGCAAGTCTTTCTGCAGAAGCTATTGCGCCAGACGTATTTCCTGCCTGAATTTCTAATCGCGCAAGCATTAAATAAGCATTGGCATAATCTTCTTTCAAAGCAAGCGCTCGTCTAATAAAAGAACGGGCAGCATTTATATCGCCATGATTAATTTCAAGATTGGCAAACAGGAGAGGCACTTCAGGGTTAGTGGGATTCTTTAAACGTGCCTCGGAGAAAGCAAGTTGGGCATTTTCATATGCTCCGTCAATAGAAAGTGGTGGAGGAACAATAGCGCTATAGACCATTCCTAAAGCAATCCAATTATCATAACCATTCGGATTAAGATCAACGGCATATTTTGCCGAACCGATACTCTTCTTCAAAGAATCCTCAAATATTGCCTTGTTTTCCGTTGGTATACCGGTCGTCGCAGAAGCCGCAACCTGAGCTTTAGTAAAATAGAGACGCGAAAGCGCAACATAGTATCTGTCTAGTGGAGAAAACTTGATGGCCTTATGAAGCCGATCTTCTATTTCTACAAGAGATGTATCGGCGTTATTTGAGAGATCAATAGCTTTCTTAAAATAAAAAACTGAAATTGTTCTATTCGCTCCAGTCCAACCTAAAAATAATGCGCCCAACACAATAAGCGCAATTAGAATGATAGAGACGAAACGCGTCTGTACAGGATGATTAACAACAATGACACGACAAGGAACAACACCGGTTTTTACACACACCGCTAGGAACATTCCGGTAAAAATAAAAGTAAGTATCAATATTGTGATTGACGGAGTATAAAGAAAACAAGACAGCCACAGCAATATAGTAAGCAGAAGTGTGGAAATCAGTATAAAACGTTCATTCCTAGATTCTGGTAAGCGAGACAACGCTCTTGCCATTAATAAAACTAGAAGTGCAAAAAATATTATCCATAAAACAGAACCCAGAAGACCGGTGGTGGCGATTTGTGTCGGTATGAATCCCACGCCAAAAGGAAAGGATGTCGCCCAGAAGGGAGTGGTGTTTACATCAATAGATTTATAAACAAGCCAATCTTGCCCAAAAGTATTTGGTCCAGATCCAAGCAGTCCATCTTGAGAAAGCACGGCTTTTGACACATTCAAGGTGGCAGACAACGAAGGACGAACATCAATATTCTGTACACCGGAAACTTTTGATATAACATCGCCAAGTGTGCCTTGGGTTTTGGATACAGTTGGATTAATCAGAAAAACCAGAGATATTACACCAAGAATAATCGGTAGAAATGTAGGTCTCAAAAACAAACGATTCGACGCAGTAGATAAATTTGAGGCTGTACTAAAAAAATGTTTTTCTATTTTAGAAAAATAGAAAAAGAGAAAAATAGACGCCAATAATGTAAGTATAAATGTTATTAAGAAATTCAAAATAATCGACAAAATTACCCCAAACGCAAAAGCAACATAACCAATGATTCGAAAGGAAGATTTCATCGTCACCATACCAAGCACTAACGCCGTAATTGTGGAAAATAGACCAAAAGAGATTGCCAAATCGGTCCAATTACCTAAGGGATTACCTGCTTTGCCCACAAAGTTTCCCAAAACTAATATGTCACCGCCAAAAATAATTTTGATACTTGTAAAAAGAATTATCATTGAGATAGAAACAAAGAAAACACCCAGAGCTTGAAGAATTCTTGAAGTATTAGAAAATATCATAATTGAGAGTACCAAGGCAATAGACCCAAAGAGCATAAAACCAAAAGTTCCGACCTCGAAGTTGTAACCCAGTAGCGACAACGAAGATGGTGTGCTTAAGACGGCCGACAAAGCATAAACCAGAGGCAAGAGAACAACTGTAAGAATAAGCGGGTGCCAAGGAAGATTCAGCTTTCCTTCCTGCCAGATTTCAAAAAGAAAAACCAACACTACGACACTCATGCCAAATGAAAAGAGCGCTGACTTGGCCACTTCCAAATTAAGAGATCCTCCCGGAATAAAAAAAATTGGTAAGAGAAACAGAAGCGCGAGAATGACAAGGAAACTGGTTTTGTGAGTTTGTGGCATTTGTATAAAATAATTGATAATTAATAATAGACACATTCTAACACAACACAAAACACCCTTAAGGGCGCTTCGTGGGTACCTATAAGCCGAATTCTGTCCTCCTTCGCCAAGGCTACGGATGGACAAGTATCCTCTAAGGACGCCTGCCCGCCGAAACTTTAGTGTAGGCGGGATAGTTATTTATCTGTGATTGCAATCACTTACAATCTATAGCGGCACTTCCCTTCCAGTTTGAAAAACTGTGAAAGGACACGGCCTTGCATTCAGGTAAGGATTTTGCCGTTTCAGCCGGACTTAACCGGGTCGTTTCTGCTCGCACCTCTAGGATT
>JBBTYJ010000021.1:0-9296 GCA_038061835.1 Patescibacteria group bacterium
GCCGCAGGCACTGATGAGCCTCCGTCCAGCGAAGGCGAAGAAGTGCTGCGGGACTTGGAATTCTTTAGAACCACTTTAGTATAAAACTAATACAAAACGAAAGGCGTCGATTTCTCGACGCCTGTTGTGGACAGCACTCATAGGTGGCTATCCGAAAACCTTTAGAGCCAACGCTCGAACTCCTCGCGCGTCCACCACGGGCCTTTGGTTCCCCATGAGAATGGGAGACCAACACCCGAGTAGCCGTACTCGCCACGCCGTTCCTTCTTCCAGAGGATGAAGGTGGCGCCGTCGCGAGGGATCGAGGGCAAGCACAGGCGAAGCTGTTTGATGCGGTTGTCTTTCACGAACCGCATCAGCGCAACCTCGACCGCCACCTGCTTACCTAATGTTTCCACCAGGTCGTCTGGTCCGAGCGGAGGAGCCTCCTGTGGTATTTCCGCGTGTCCGTACGCGTAGTACTCCCAGTTGGTCAGATCAAGACGGAGCGTAATACCGCCGAAGCTGATCTTCGGACGATAAATCACACTCGGCTTGTTTGACCATACCCCAAAGAGATAGGAGAGAATGGCTTCTCTCCACCTTGACTCGGGATACCCTTGCAAACCGCTGACCTGAATGTCATTACGGATAACACTCAAGAGACAGGTAACTGGCTGATTCATACACGAACCTCCTATGAGGTGCTCCGTAATACCACACTACGAATTATCCGTAGGTGAATTATGAAGGTGCTACATCTCTGCAGCAACAAGCGAGAAATTAGAGTGTAATTTCCCCCTTATTACCGCAGAAAAAATATCTACATCCATCCTAGCATACTTACTTAATTCTGTCAAGTATTGCTTGATAAGATTGGCGACCCTCCTTAGTCTCGGATAATTCTATCTAAATGAGACCCCATAAGGCTTTTTGATTGCCTTTGTTCTACCATTTTGACGCTCCTCGGAATACCGAGATTAATAAAGGGCGTCCACAAAACTACCAAATCCGTCTTCACCGAAAATTTTTATATTTTCTTTTGGCCAAACTTTTGTAGCTTCTTTATAAGCCCTACTATCTACCGTATCTTCAAGAAGTTTTTTGGACCCCACAAGTATAAGGGTACTCCCCTTAAGATTTAAATCTTTTAGAGATTCGATGAAAGTACCGTCACCAAATTGATAGCCGATAGCCACAACCAAACCAGATTGGGAAATCTCTTCTTTAGCAAGTGCGGTTTGTCTACCAAAAAATGAGTTGGCAGTTCCCACTGAAGTGTGAATAGGTATCATCATTAGCGGAAAATTAGTGATAGTACGCCCTCCGACATCAGGGTATGTTTTATATCCAATTACTTTTGGAATCTCTGATTTTATATCCTTTAACTCCAGATAGCTTTCTGGGGCCTCATTATTACTCATCATCTCAGTAAAATTCTGATGGCCCGAGGATTCTACAGACAGTTGTGGGTCCAAGTGGGTTATGTAACGTAAATTTACTCCTCCGTGCATTTTCAAAACCTTAGGATTAACATTTAAGTAATCTTCATCCTTATTAAATATTCGCCTAGGTGTAAAAATAGGCAGATCTGCCAGTGAGCGCTCTAAAATCGTGTCATAATTGAAAGTTAGTACTGACCATCTCTTTGGCCCTCTTAGATCACGTATCGTGCTTAAAAGCGATTTATAGTAGTTGTCATCCAGGTCTGCATTGTTTGATGCTAATGTAAAAATATCCTCCAAATACCTAAGCATGGATGGGAACCTGTCGTCTGCCGTATCATTTTCGTAGAGGTCAGAAAGGTAGGCTTCCAAGTCACCGCCAAACGTATTAGTAATCCTTCTTTCCATCTGTGCGCGATGCCCCTTAATATCTTGGTGTATAGATTTTTTAAGCGTCTCTCTCACTAAATAATTATCCTGGTCCAAAAGTTCACAAACTATAGGTGGTGTGTAGAGATAGTTGGGCTCTCTGCTGTATCCTCGCGACGCTCCAGCACCTAAAATTACACAGATTTTACTTGCCGAGTTTCTAGCAAAATCTGTAAAAATTTCCTTTGTTTTTTCTGAAGAAATTATTGGGTCCATATATTTTTAATATACTCTTCGGAGTCCGAACCTAGCTCAGACTGGCTGCGGGGGTAGGAGTCGGACCTACATAAACAGCTTCAAAGGCTGCTGTCCTACCGTTAGCCTCGCCCGTAGGTCGTAGCCTACGTGCTACGGCCGAGGGACGACCCGCAATATTCCCGAGCAGGGCTGCCGGACTTGGACTCGAACCAAGATACCAGCCTCCAAAGGGCTGTGTCCTACCATTAGACGATCCGGCAGCCCTGCTCACGAACTGCTTATTTTCCTTAATAATGTCCTCTTACCCTTAGCGGTTTTATAGAACCGTTCGGTAAAGAAAGCTTCATACTTATCTTCAAATCCCTCTGAGTATAGCAATTTTAAAGGTAATCTGCTTTTGGTGGATAAAACTCTCCCTGCATTATGTTGAGACAGTCTATGTCCTATATCAGAAGTACAGCCTATATATAAATTTCCATCTTTTTCACTTTTTAATACATAGACAAAGTACATATTCTTATAGACGATCCCTCGGCCATAGCCCGAAGGTCTCACCCGTAGGGTTACGACCGAGGGCTTGGTCTACGGGCGAGGCCCGCAAATTATTGTAATTTTCTCAAAAGCTCCCTTTTACCCTTAGCTCAGAGGTTTAACCTATGGGCGAGGCCCGCAAATTACACCTTGATAGTACGTAGTATTTCGGATTTTCGCAAATTACAGTTACTAATTTAAGATTTAATTTCTGGTATAAAGTATGTCGCGCGGAATAACTGTTTAGACAGATTTGACACAATTTGCTAGCGCAAGTTCCAGAGCCAATTCTGGAATAGATGTACGGCCGGAATCTTCGTACGCCACGATAAATGAGAGTAGTATTTCTGCGGTTAGATTTGGACCCGCCTTGGCCGCAAGCGCCTGGAGAAAGGCAAAATCATCTTCGGAAATCTGTTTTTTAATATAATCGTCCATACCTGCCTTGAGTCGAAGTAGAAAAAGGAAACGCAATCTTTCCAAAATAAGTTTGGCGAAAAGTTTCATCTCGGCATTGGCTGCGGTGGCGGCTTGAATGGCCTTCATCCCCTTCTCCAAATTTTTTTCAACAATTGATTCTAGAACATTCTTGACCAACTCCGCCTTCGGCGCTCCGGTTACCGCTTCCACTTCTTCGCGAGTAATTTTTCTTGCCCCGAGCTTCGTCGAGGGGTTACTTATACCAGAGGAAAGCACTTTTTCCAAAATGCCATGCACATCGCGGAAGGAACCGTCGCCCAAAATGGCCACCAGTTCTGCCGCCGCCGACTCCAGAGCAAAGTCTTCTTTCTTGGCCACAGAGAGAGCAAAAGTTTTAAGCGTTGCCTGATTAGGTTGTTTAAAAGAAAATGCCTGACAACGCGAAACGACAGTCTCCGGCACCTTCTCAAGTTCGGTGGTCGCCAAGACAAAAACCACATGTTGGGGCGGTTCTTCCAGAGTTTTCAAAAAAGCATTCCAAGCATCTTTGGTAAGCATGTGCACCTCATCGATGATATAAACCTTGTAACGCGAATCGAAAGGCAAAGTATTTACAGACTCCCGAATCTCGCGCACATCATCGATACCACGATTGGAGGCGGCATCCATTTCTACCAAGTCCTTGGCTGAAGTGCCTATCTCACGCGCTAAAATTCTGGCCATCGAAGTCTTGCCTGTGCCGCGCGATCCGGAAAAAAGATATGCGTGAGAAATATTGCCAAATTTGATTGCCCCTTCTAAAACTTTGACAATATGGTCTTGGCCGATCACATCCTTGAAATGCTGCGGACGATATTTGCGATAGAGAACCCCTGCTGATCTTTCAGACTTCTTCATCCCGTTAGAAGTAAGATTAGCACCTTGTAAATCTGTAGCAACCTCTGATTTCTTACTTCTAACGGGATTCATGCGGACAGTATATCAAATGTTTATAAAATTATTGATAATTCTTTCGACCTCGTCCGCATTATTGGCATCCATCAATCTGACACGTAGATCCCCCGCTCCCCGCCCGAACGACCATTCGGTCGGGCGGGCGTCGAAACCCGTAATGTAAGCCTTAAAATGTTTTTTCATAATGGCAAAACTTTTATATCCGCCAAGTAACTCTTCAAATAACTTTGTGTGTTTTATCAAAACTTTTAATTTTTCTTCCAGAGAAGGCTGGGATTCTGTAAACAACCACGGATTACCGAAAATGGCGCGACCAAGCATCACTCCGTCGCAACCGGTTTCTTTGATTCGCATTCGGCCCTCCTCCAAATTTTTCACATCGCCATTGCCTAAAATCAAGGTCTCCTTACCGGAAGCATTTCGTATTTCCACGGCATGCTCGACAAACTCCCATCGAGCTGGCGCTTTTGACATCTCTTTCCTGGTACGAGCATGGATAGTAACTACAGCCACATCTTCCTTGAGAATCTCTGGCAGCCAATTTTCGAGTTCTGGACGACTGTAGCCCGTGCGAGTCTTCACTGATATGGGCAAACCTTGAGCGCCCTCTTTAGCAGCTCTGACAAGCGCCCTCGCGAGCGCCACATTTTTCATAAGAGAAGCGCCAGCGCCCTGCTTCTCCACACTTTTGTCAGGACAACCCATATTGATATCAACACCGTCAAAGCCGAGCTCAAGCGCCAAGGCGGCGGCCTTTTTCATATTTTCAGGAGAGGAAGTGAAGAACTGCGCCACTATCGGCCTTTCTATTTCACTGTACTCAAGATTTTTTAAAAGCTTTTTTCTACCAGCTTCGGGCGCCAGAACTAATCCGTCGGCAGAGACAAATTCAGTCCACATCACATCCGGTTTGCCGATCTCGGCAATAATCTGCCGAAAAGCGGCATCGGTGACATCGGCCATGGGCGCCAGTACAAAAATGCCACCACGACGAAACGCATCGGTTTTTAATTTTTTCCAAAATCCAAGCATATTTTGAATGTCTTTTTTTATTTGAACTTGTAGAATACTTTGTTGGCCGTGCGCAAATCCAGATAAAGAATTTTCTCAAGGAAATTACTTTGAGTCTTAATGGCATCATCGGAGAGAAACGCTTCTAAATTTGAACCGACCAGAAGCAAATCATCGTCCTTTTGCCACATCAAACGTTTGTTGTCGGACCAGAGCAAGGTGTAGTCATCTGCGCCAATCTTAAGCGCCGAGGAATTGATATTTAGCGTAGAGAGACTCTCTCTAAATTTCAATAGTGATTCAAATTCTTCCGGAGCCAATACTCTTTTGCCCACGGGATCGCTCATCGGCTCGTCGGTGGAGTAGATAAAGTAAACTCCGTCGGAAAAGGAAGGCGCGGGGGCAAAAATTAGTCCCTCTTTATCCAAGAAAAAACATTCATCATTAACGCAATACAAGGCAAAGGGCACGCGTTCCTCGACCATAACCACAAGTGTTCGAGATTCATCTAAATTTAAATTAATGGATTTAATTCTCGGAAACGCTTCGGTCAGATTTTGCTCAATAGTTTGACGTGGATAAACGAAAGTATTGTTACGAGGAATTACCCAGAAGTAATAACCGCTAATCAACTTCTGCACGGTTTGCGACATTTCTTCTTTATCCACGACATTTTCACCCGTGATTGTGACACCGATGATTAAAAACCTCTTCTGACGGGAAAAATAGATTAATGAAGAAAGAATTGCGAGAAGTCCGACAAGCAAAAGCGCGAGTCGAATACGCCTTCTTCTTTTTTTCTTCTTATAAAATTCCGCCGAATTAAGAACTTTGCCGCTCGAAATTATCCTCATAGAGATAGGAAAAGTATATCAAACGTCCCAACCATTTATACCACTTGTGCAACCACTTGTGCAAAGTTCGACTTTGCACACTTTGTATAGTTATATAAATAATTTCTTCGTTATTTCTTTAGCAGGACTGGTCGAAACAAATTTTTTATATGAAGAAACTCCCCCATCTTTGATATAACGATCCGTTATGACATCAGTCATCAGTAGGCCTTCAAACCTATTTTTACTAATACAATCTTGATAACTTGACCATGGATAAAGATGTTCTCGTCCCGACCATCCATATATCTCGCACGGGTGTTTATGAATATACGCAGATGTATGCATTAGCTGTCTATCTTCTCCTATATGGACACTTTTATATGAACCTTGAAACAGGTGCCCGCTTTTTTCATGTCTGGTATTGAAATATTTTGTATATGCAGTTAATACTCTATGCATATATTTAGAAATGCCATTATCAACCAATTCACGTACGATTATATGAAAATGATTTGGTGCTAAACAGAAAATTACTAATTCCACGATTCTCTTTTCTAGAATTTCACTTTTTAACTTATCTTTAATATGCAAAGTCGAACTTTGCACATTTTGACGTATTTCTCTACTTACATTTTTTATAATTGCTTCTCCCTGAAAGGATAAGAGAAGGAATAAAAATCTCAATCGATCTTTATCTGTTTCAAAGATTGGTTGTTTTTGCATTCCCCTATTAAATATGTGTGCGTATTCTCTGGGAGCATGAAGTCTCATACCTTTTTTATTATATATCTAAACATATGTGTGCAAAGTTCGACTTTGCACACTTTTAAAACAAAGAAGCCTCGCACAGAATTTGTACATTTCTGTACAAGACTTCTGTGCGAGGTTGGGGCGCTTGAATTTCGGAGAGAAGCATATAGACTTCCCTCCAAATGATTCCCTTTTGTTTACTTCCATCTGTCTCGTTCGTATTTCTCATAAAGCTCTTCGTTAGTTTCGTACGTCGAGCACATTATTTCAGAGATTGCCGCCCGATAATTTTGCGCTTTATTCTCGTTCGGCTTTTTGTCCGGCTCGCCTAATATTTCCATCAATGCAACTTCCATCCCAGCAGCTGCATTATTAATCCTTAATTTACGTAATGGATCCATCTTCTCCCAGTGTTCTCCATTTTGCTCGACCAACCCTATGACGAAATCACCTACAGCCACAATGATTGCAGCGTTCTTCATGTTCACCTCCAACTAACAATTTTTATTTTCTATACAATACTATATATTGTGGAGCACGTTATGTCAACTCTTTATCTCAGACAGGCCATTCATGTATGGCACTAATACTTCGGGAATCTTCACAGAACCGTCGGCTTGTTGGAAATTTTCAACCAAAGAAACCAGAAGACGCGGAGTGGGAGCGGCGGTAGCATTGAGAGAATGAGCGTATTGTAACTTTTCCTCACTATCTTTATATCGAATGTTTAATCGTCTGGTTTGAAAATCATGAAAATAGGAAGCGGAACTGATCTCTCTGTACGTGTTTTCACCCGGTACCCAGAGCTCAATATCATATTTTTTGACCTGACCGAGACCCAGATCTCCCCCGCAATTGATAACGGTACGATACGGAATTTTAAGAGATTCTATAAACTCTTCGGTATTTCTATTGAGCTCCTCATGATATTTCACTGATTCATCATGACTCGCTTCACAAAAAATCACCTGTTCAAATTTGAAAAACTCATGAACCCGAATTAAACCCTTCACATCTTTGGAATGACTGCCTACCTCTCTGCGGAAACACGGAGAGAAAGCCAGAATCTTTTTCGGTAATTCTTCTTTAGAAATTATTTCATTTTGGAAGAGTCCCATGACAGCTACTTCGGCGGTGCCGGCCAAATATTTTTCATCTTGAACCTTGTAAAGATCTTCTTCGCTCTGTGGTAGCCAACCTGTGCCTAGAAGCGGCTCGCGTCGAACCATGGACGGCGCAAGATAGAGAGAAAAACCGCGCGACACGAAGAAATCAAGCGCGTAACGCCATACGGCAAAAGAGAGCAAGGCACCCGAACCTTTGAGAAAGTACCCTCGGAAACCGGCCACTTTCACTCCGCGATCAAAATCGGCCATACCGAGAGCGGTCATTATTTCGATATGATTCTTGGGTTCGAAATTAAACTTAGGAATATTGCCCCACTTTTTTACTTCCTTATTGTCGACATCGCTATCTCCTTCCGGCACGGATTGATCCGGCACATTTGGCACCTCGAGCATCAGAGCTTGCCACTCGCGCATAATTTCTCTCAAATCCGCTTCATCGCGTTCTAATTCAATTTTGAGCGTCTTCATTTTTGCAAGAATAGTCTCACGCTCTTCAGAACTTGCCTTTACTATCTTGTTGTTGGCTACGTTTTGCTCGGCGCGTTTCTCTTCCACTCGGCCGAGAAGAGTCTTCCGTCTGTCATCAACTTCAATGAGTCTATCAAGATCGAGCTCTACTCGTTTGGATTTCGTCGCCTTGGCTACTAACTTCTTATTTTCCCTGATAAATTTAATATCGAGCATAATACGCTACAATATTATCATAATGATTCATGAACTTCTTCCACACGATTTTCCAGAACTTCTCAAAGAAATACCGGATACTCCTGTGCGATTGCGTTATGAGGGCAAATTGCCGGAAAGCGGCAACAAACTCTTGGCCGTAGTCGGCTCAAGGAAATACACAAGCTATGGCAGAGAAGTATGCGAATCCATAATCTCAGGACTCTCCGGCGCGCCCATTACAATAGTCTCCGGTTTGGCTCTCGGCATTGACTCAATCGCGCATCGCGCCAGTATGCGCGTCGGTTTGCAAACCATAGCCATACCCGGCTCCGGCCTCGATAGAAAAGTTTTACATCCCCATTCGCATGTAAATCTCGCCAACGAAATTGTGGAAAGTGGCGGAGGGTTAATCTCGGAATACGACGACACCATGCCCTCCGGCGCGTGGGCCTTCCCGAGAAGAAATAGAATTATGGCGGGAATGTGCCACGCCACCTTGGTGATTGAAGCGGAGAAGAAATCCGGCACCCTCATCACTTCGCGACTCGCTACCGAATACAATCGTGAAGTGGGTTGCGTTCCGGGTCCGGTAAATTCTCCTACTTCCGATGGAGCGCACATGCTCATTCGCCTCGGCGCAGCGCTTATTCGCGATGCCAATGACGTGCGAGAACTTTTGGGTTTACAAAGGACGGATGAAAACCCCGCTCTTGTAGATATTGAAGAATTAAGCAACGAAGAAAAAGTTTTTATAAAAATCCTGGAGCAACCGTGTTCGCGGGATAAACTAATCCGCCAATCCAAATTTGACATCGGTATCGCCAGTGCCACTCTCTCACTTCTCGAAATTAAAGGTTTGATCGTGGAAGAACTGGGAGAGGTTAGAAGGACCTTTTAGATATGACTCGGCGACCTGCCCGCCGGGCCCGGCAGGCGGGAGTCCGAAAAAC
>JBBTYJ010000021.1:9396-18087 GCA_038061835.1 Patescibacteria group bacterium
TTGCAAATAAAAAGTTTATGTAGTATCTGTTAAGCAATGCGTTTGCTTATAGTAGAGTCGCCATCGAAGGCAAAAACGATTGAGAAATATCTTGGTAAAGATTTTCGCGTGGTCGCTTCAGTCGGTCATATTAGAGATTTGCCTAAGTCAAACAAATCAGCCATCGATATTCCATCGGGGTTCGTGCCACGTTATGAAGTGGTCAAAGGCAAGGAAAAGATAATTTTCGAAATAAAATCGCTGGCAAAGAAAGCCGATGAAGTTTTGCTAGCTACCGACCCGGACCGCGAAGGCGAGGCTATCGCTTGGCATGTGTCCGAAGCCTGCAATCTGATTGATAACAAACACCCGACAACCGATAAAACAAAAAGGGTGGTTTTCTACGAAATTACCAAAGAAGCGGTTGAGGAGGCGCTGGAACATCCGCGAGAGATTGATATCAACTTGAAAGAAGCGCAGGAGGCGCGAAGAGTTTTGGACCGACTGGTTGGTTACGATTTGTCCGGATTAATTTGGAAGAAGGTGCGCTATGGGCTTTCGGCTGGTCGGGTGCAATCCCCCGCCCTTAGAATCATTATGGAACGCGAACGGGAAATTCGCGCTTTCAAGCCAATCATTTTCTGGAAAATCTTTGCCAATTTAGAGTCCAAGGTCAGACCTTTAAAAGATTCCCAAGGTCTGACCTTTGAATGTTCTGTGGAACCTCAAAATAAAGAGGAAATGGAAAGAATTCTCCAAAAAGGCAAAGAAGGTTCGTGGGAAATTATCGACATAAAAGAAACAAAAGTGGCGCGCGCTCCGCGCGCGCCCTTCATCACCTCGACCTTGCAACAAACGGCAAGTTCGCGGTTAGGTATCGCGCCATCCCGCACCATGTACTTCGCCCAGAGACTATACGAAGCCGGACATATTACCTATATGCGTACTGATTCCACCAATCTCGGCATCGCTGCGCGCAAAGATATTGAAAATTTAATAAAGAAAAAATACGGGAATGATTATTTTGAATCGCATATTTTTACAAAAAAATCCAAAAATGCCCAAGAGGCTCACGAGGCCATCCGGCCCACACATATGAATGTGGAATCGGCCGGAACATCGGATGGAGAAAAGAAACTCTATACTCTAATTTGGCAAAGAGCCATTTCGAGTCAAATGAAATCGGCAGAAATAATGCGAACCAAAGTCGTGGCTAATATCGTCGCCTCCGCTGGTAGCTCCGACGTACCGATGCCGGATTTTTTGCTTAATGGTTCACGTATCATTTTTGACGGCTGGCTCAAAGCCGATCCTTTATCGGCAAGCGAGGATATTATCCTGCCAAAACTTAATATCAATGATCCGTTAAAACTTATTAATATAAATGCCGAGGAGAAAGAGACCCAGCCACCGGCGAGATATTCGGAAGCGGGTTTGATTAAAGAACTAGAGAAACGCGGCATCGGCCGACCTTCCACTTACGCTTCTATTATTAAAACTCTTGACGACCGCGGATATGTGGAGAAAAAAGCCAAAGCCTTGTACCCCACCGACACTGGCGAAGTGGTCAGTTCCTTCCTTGAAGAACACTTCCCCTCCTACATCAGCGACTCCTTCACTGCCGAAATGGAAGACGAATTAGATGATATCGCAAGCGGAGCGCGCACTTATAAAAAAACTTTATCGGATTTTTACACACCGTTTCTAAAAGAGGTGGAGAAGAAGGAGCACATTCCCAAAGTCACCAATCTTGGTCAGGCGCCAGAAGACTTGAAGTGCAGTGTCTGTGGGGCTAACATGATCATTAAGCTCGGCCGAAACGGTAAATTCCTGTCTTGCGAAAGGTATCCACAATGCCAGGGAGCCCGTACTATAGAAGGCAAGGAGCTTGAGGGACCAAAAGATACCGGAGAAATCTGTCCTAAATGCGGCAAGGGAAATCTGGTCACTCGCGAGGGTAAGTTTGGAATGTTCACCACTTGTTCGCGTTTCCCAAAATGTAAATTTGTCAAAAAGGATAAAGAACTAGAACAGGCAAATTCCACTGGCATAAAATGTCCTGTTTGCAAGAATGGTTTTATGTCAGAGAAACGAGGACGCTTCGGAGTTTTCTACAGTTGTTCAAATTATCCTGATTGTAAATATGCCATAAAGGCTAAACCAACGGGTGAAATTTGTAAACTTTGCGGCAGTTTAATGATGGAGGGTACCAAAACTATTCCGGAAAGATGCTCGGATAAAAAATGTCTCAATCACAATCCACACAAAATCAACCAGAAATAGATTTGCTCGACCAAATTATACGGAGCATGTCCGTCTCATCAGTCGAGGATATAGCTTTGGTCAAGAAGGCATTTGCTTTTGCCGAGCGCGCGCATACCGGACACCAAAGATTTTCTGGTGAACCGTATCTTAAGCATTTATCCGAGACGGCGAAAATTTTGGCGGAACTTGGGGCAGGAGGCGCAACCATAGCCGCAGGATTGCTTCATGACACTATAGAAGACGTTGGGATAAAGAGAGAAGATATTATAAAGGAATTCGGCGATGAAGTCGCTTTCTTGGTTGAGGGTGTTACCAAACTTGGACATCTCAAATACAAAGGCACCGATCGACACAACGAGAGTCTGCGTAAACTCTTTGTGGCCATGTCGGAAGATATCAGAGTACTTCTCATAAAACTTGCTGATCGTTTACACAACATGAGAACACTTTCCTATGTGCCGAAAGAGAAACAAAAAAGAATAGCGGCCGAAACGTTAGAAATTTATGCTCCTATCGCCTATCGTCTGGGTATCAGTAAAATTAATCGCGAACTCGAAGATCTTTCTTTCCCTTACGTATATCCCAAAGCTTACGAAGAAATGATCGAGGCCCTTAAAGAAAGGCATCAAAACAGAGTGGAGAGTTTGGAAAAATTTTCACGTTCCGTTATCAAAACACTTGTCAAAGAAAGACTGACCACCGCCAAAACGGAATATCGGGTCAAAGGTCTTTACAGTCTCTATAAAAAGTACCTGAGACACGATAAAGATATGGAAAAAATTCATGACGTGAATGCTGTGCGTATCATGGTCGATTCCGTCGCCGATTGTTATCGAGCTCTCGGCGCCATACATGGACGCTGGAGACCTTTACCCCACCGTATCAAGGATTATATCGCTTTTCCCAAACCAAACGGCTACCAGGCCTTACACACAACAGTCTTCATTGGGGATGGTAACATTGTGGAAGTTCAGATCAAGACCCATGAGATGCACCAATATTCAGAATACGGCGTGGCCTCTCACCTTTTATACAAAGAGAACAAACAGGGCAGAAAAGTTCTCGATTGGATCTATGCGCTTCTGCCCAAATTGGGACGATCTGGAGCTACAAATACTCTAAAATCAAAGGATGTGCCAAAATGGATTTCGGAACTGGCATCATATAGAGGTCCGCAGAAAAATCAGAGACTCTTTCGCGAGCGATTAGTTAGTGACTTTTTCAATTATCGAATATTTGTCTTCTCACCTAAAGGAGACGTGGTAGACCTGCCGATTGGTTCAACACCCATAGATTTCGCCTACTCAATACATTCCAACATTGGTGACCATATGACCGGCGCCAAGGTCAATGGCAAATTGGTCGCGCTTAATACGGAACTTCAAAATGGAGATATTGTTTTCATCATGACAAGCGAAAGCGCGCGACCCAATCGCAAGTGGCTCGATATGACAAAAACTTCTATGGCTCGTCGCCATATTCGCCATAAATTTAGTAAACCCAAAGGCTCCAACGATATTTAAATACTGAAATTGGTCACAGAATACAGGGACTCATCATCCTCTCCGTAAGACTTATCCTCTGCCAGAATTTTTTCTTCTTCGGTCAAGGCCGGTATATGCGCCGCTGATATTTCTTGGCCCGACACATTCCTTATTTCTTCCTCTGAAACAATTCTCTCCAAAAGAACACGCAGATCGTCTTTGTTGAAAAAATCTATCGTCACACGACCACCTTCATCTCCGCCTAGCGCCGAAGAAGATTTCTTTTCTATTCGCACTCGCGTGCCGAGTTTCTCTTTAAATTGATCCTCGATATCTATTAATTCTTGATCAATAAGTTTGCGGGCGCGTTCCACTGCGATATGTCGCGCAATCCCTTCCGCCTCCCTAACATTGAGTTTTTTAAAAATAATTTCTTTAAAAAGAGTTTCTTGTTCTTGTGGTCGATCCACGAGCATCATTAGCGGACGAGTGTGGCCTTCGGTAATTTTGTTTTCCGAAAGAGCGTTAATGATATAGCCCGGAAGTGTAAGAATGCGCAAAGAATTGGAGACGTATTCGCGGCTCTTGCCCACTTTCTTGCCGATCTCATGATGTTTAAAATTAAATTCTTTTACCAAACGATCGAAAGCTCGCGCTCTATCCACCGGACTAAGATCCTCTCGCTGGATATTTTCGATAATTGCAAGCTCGAGTTTCATCAGATCCGTCTCCTCGCCGGTACGAATAAGCACCGGGACCTGTGCTAAGCCCGCCTGGCGCGCGGCGCGAAGACGCCGTTCGCCGGCAACCAATTCGTACTCCACGCCTATGCCGCCGTCTTCTCTACCAACTTCCTTACGCGTCACTACCAGAGCTTGCAGCACGCCATATTGACGAATTGAGTCTGCTAAACTCTGAAGTTGAGCTTCATCAAATTCGTGACGAGGCTGAAAAGGATTTGGTTTAATCTTATCCACTTCCACCCAAAAAATAGAATCGTTGTAGAATCGCGACATAACGTCATTGTAACACAACCCGATTTGTTGTAGATTGTGAATTGTTTATTATAAGCCGGGATGGCGGAATTGGTAGACGTACACGACTCAAAATCGTGCGGAGCAATCCATGAGAGTTCGATTCTCTCTCCCGGCACAATGATAAAAAAGGTTTTGGTAATAGTCGGCCCTACTTCTTCCGGTAAAAGTGATCTGGCTGTGCGATTGGCAAAAAAATTCAACGGAGAAATAATTTCCGCCGATTCACGACAGATCTATAAGGGTCTTAATATAGGCACAGGCAAGATCACCAAGCAGGCAATGAGGGGCGTACCGCATCATTTGCTTGATGTCGCTAATCCTAAAAAACAATTTTCCGTTGCGGATTATAAACGGTTAGCCCGACATCACTTACGATATATCGCAAGTGGTGGAAAATTACCTATCATTGTAGGAGGAACAGGTTTCTACATAGATGCCGTTACCGGAAAAACTAATTTCCCGAATGTGCCGACCAACACAAAATTGCGCGCAAAACTTGGAAAGAAATCCGTCAAAGAACTTTTCCAAATATTAAAAAAGAAAGACTTAAGAAGAGCCGAGACCATTGATCAACATAATAAAATACGATTAATTCGTGCTTTGGAAATAATCAACGCCCTTGGTTCCGTGCCCGCTCGTCAATCTGCGAAGTTAACGGGTTTTAACTTCATTTACATCGGACTTAAACCCAATGACCTCAACAATAGAATTCACGCGAGATTGCTTCAGAGACTTGAGGGTATGATTCGTGAGGGCAAAAGATTGTATAAACAAGGACTCTCATACAAACGCATGTATGAACTCGGTTTAGAATATCGATACATTAGTATGTATTTGCAAAATCAAATTTCTAAACAAGAAATGATTGAGAGACTATATGCGGCAATCAGACACTATGCCAAGCGCCAAATGACTTGGTTTAAGCGAAACAAAGAAATTAGATGGTTTACCAAAAAAGAATATATAGAGATAGAAAAACATATTGAACGTATGCTAGGATAACTCCGTTGGGTTTACCCTGAGCAAAGTCGAAGGGCGATTAGTTAAGTGGTATAACTTCGGTCTCCAAAACCGATGTCGGGGGTTCGATTCCCTCATCGCCCGCCAATTAGATCTTCTTTTCTTTATATATTGTGTGTTTGCGAGCAATAGGATTGTATTTCTTGAATTCGAGTTTACGTTCGATGGATTTCCTATTCTTGCGCGAGTAATAAGTGTGGCCCTTGCCAACCCCTTTCTCGTCCCCTACCGAGACCAATTTTATAAGATGCAATTGCGACATAAGAACAATTATCAGGCGGCGTAAATTTCAGCTCCTTCTTTAATCTGTTGGGAAATTTTTATTGCCACCTCTTCGCCCTTCTTGCCGGCTTTGACGGACTCGTGATTAAGTTGCATGGAAGCAACACTATCTGTGAATTCCTGTTCTCCGCGTCTAACCTTAATCTGACTCCCGACTTTGAGAGCCTTGTTTAACTTTACTACCGCCACACCAAGCTTGTCGTAGTAGTGCACCACTTTGCCGATTGGTTTCTCTTTTAACATAGCTCGAGTGTTGCACAACTTATCAAATTTTGCAAGTCTTTACAAAACTGACAAATACAGCCCAATCCAATCAATTACCTTATGGTTTTTGATTGGATTGGGCATATAAAGCCAGAGTTATTAACCTCTATCGCTCATCCATTTCGGCGCTCGACGCGCCCTTTCGAATTCGCGAAGAATCGAAGCTCGATCTCCCGGATCGACGATATCAAGCTCAACCACCATGTCGAGAATTAAGCTCATCTTGATAGCGTCGCTGTAGTGGTAGTAATTTTCCATTCGACGCACGATCATGTGAAGATTACCAACAAGCTGCGCCCGAGTATCGCCTGTAATCTTTTCGCGTCTCTTTATGGAAATAAGATCCGATGGATCAAGAATTTCGGTTTCCAAAGTAGTGAGACGTAAAAATAGATTACCAAGAAAATGACTGCAGAGTGTCCACCCCTCTTCCGGAGTGGTACAGGTACGTACTGTGGACATTGAATACCTCCTTGTCTCGCATAAGTTCAATCTACTGGAACCTTACTCTTCATATGTTAAAAATCAAGCGCTCTGTTTTATTCTTTTATAACTCAAAATTTAATTTGGTGCGCCGTCTGCTTTGCCATGCCGAAGCCTTGGCGAAGGGTGGGTACGAAGTTGGAACTTGTTTAAATGAAAACAGTCGGAATAAGTCCGACTGTCGCCGTTGGGTCTCTTGAGCTTTTAGCTCATTGTAGGCGTGCACTCACGCCTCGTTATTCGGTTTTTCAACCTACTTCCAACGATAGCTTCATTTTATATAGTAGTAATTCAAAAATCAAGTGTGCTCCGTCTGGTATGAAGTTGGAACCTACTTAAATAATGTTTTATCGTCTACATAGACTGATGGCACATCTCATAATTTAGGCTTATTTTCTACAGTAGTTTGGTCTATAATTTCAGTAATTATTTTGTCATAGTTTTTACCTTCTATCTCCTTCCCTTTAATGTTCTTTAGTATTTTTTGTAATCTAACAAACAGTTCAGGACTCAATGTATATTTTCCTATTTTTGCTTTTAGATCATTCAATTTAAAACTTAGTAGATATGGTTGGTCCCTCAAACAATCTTCTAATGCTTCAATTGTAAAAATAATTCCACCCATTTTACCTTCCATGTCATATTTATAAGCCATTAGTTCTTTGATATCCGAGGTTGATTTTCGAAAACCGACATCAACTTTATTTTTTAATGACACTAACTCATTGTCATTTAATTTTTTATATTTTTCAATTTCAACGCTCAAAGACTTTTCAAGAGAAAGAATTTTATTATTCATCTCTGATAATAGTATTTCTTTCAATTTGTCGTTATTTTGGTTTGAGATAATATTAATTTTTTCCAATAAATCTTTTTCAAGTTCGGATGATTTTGATTCAATTTTAAGAATAAGTTTTTCATCCCTGTTATTAATAGAATTTGTTAGTTCCTTTGAATAGGCTTCTTTAAAATTACTCAGGCTATCTTTTAGTGTGTCTTCCGCTTTTCTAATATTTTCTGCTACATTCTTTTCTAAAACTTTTAAATCATCTTCTTGCTTGTCAATTTTATCCTTAAATGGTTTAACGCTAAAAAAATAAGTACCACCACCTAAAAAGACCAGTATTGTAACTGCAATACCTAAATAGCCGAGATTTGTGTTAGCTAACCCTTGGGACAAGCTTATGATTTCAGATATTGAGAGCGTAGTTGTTGCTTGCATGTTTTTTAGACCATAATCTTAGTTAAAAGACCAATAATAACCATTATACTATATTTCTGAGTATTTCTGAAATTTTTGTGGTTAAATTTTCTACTGAAAATTTATAGCTCCGCTGTTCGAATCCTGCCCGCAAGGTGCTCAAGTACCTTGCTCCGGCGCGGCAGAGAAAACAAAAAATAATTAGCCGAAGCTAATCTTTTTTGTTTTTGTGCGCCGGGCAGGATTCGAACCTGCGTAGACCTAAGGCCGACAGATTTACAGTCTGTTGCGATTGACCGCTCCGCCACCGACGCGACAGTCAATAATTTATCAGTTTTTTCAAACCATTACCACCCTTGTAAGATTTAATTTGTTTTTCTCTTTGAAAAGCGTCTTGTTGTTTCTCAAATGATTCCAGATGTATTATTTTCCACGGACGGCAAGATATCGTAGACGAATTTTGACCTTTATTATGTTCTCTTAATCTTCTTTTATAATTATTAGAACATCCAACATAGTATTTATTATTCTGCTCACTTTGGAGAATATAAACGTACCACATAGTTGTGCGATTGACTTCATCCCGCCTTGGCGGGACAAGCTCCGCCTTTACCCCGCTATGGCGGGGACCGACGCGACAGTCAATAATTTATCAGTTTTTTCAAACCATTACCAC
>JBBTYJ010000022.1:0-17491 GCA_038061835.1 Patescibacteria group bacterium
AAGGATAAGACAAAGTTTAAAGTGGTTGAAGACCGCCTAGCGCGTATTACCGGGCAAAAGCCGGCTCCGCGTGGCGCAAAAATTTCGATATCAAGCTTCAAATCTCGGCAAGGGGATACGGTGGGTTATCAAGTAACCTTGCAGGGCAAGCGCATGTTCGATTTTCTAGATAGATTGGTGCATTTGGCCCTACCTCGTACCAAGGACTTCCGCGGCATCTCTCCTGGCGCTGCCGATGAAATGGGTAACTACACTTTGGGTATTAAAGAGCACAATATTTTTCCTGAAACTTCAGACGAAGAACTTAAGGATATTTTTGGTCTAGCTGTAACTATAGTGACCACTGCCAAGTCCAAAGAAGGAGTTGTCGCTTTTCTCACTCACCTCGGCTTCCCGTTTAGGAAATAGACTCCTGCTAACTATGAATTAAAATCTCTGTACATTGATATTAACTATAGTTAATATAGATGTATGGGGAAATTAGAAGAGAGCAATAAAAGGAGGGCGCAAAAAGGAGAAATTCAGAAACTTGTTTTACAGGCAGTGAAGCTGGTCGGCGTTTTAAGTATTGGATTAGTAGCACCAAATGTTATTGGTGCTATGCATAAACTCGGTTTGATCACAAACAAACGCCAAGGTGAAATAGCGAATTCATCCGCTTCTAAGTTGGCTAAAAAAGGATTGCTTAAATTCAATGGTAGATACTACGAACTCACTTTGATGGGAGAAGAGAAACTAAGACATTTAGGACTCGATGATTATAAATTAAAGAAGCCGAAAAAATGGGACAGAAAATGGCGAGTAGTCATTTTTGATATTTCAGAGAAAAAGAAAAAGATAAGACATCATATCCGAAGTTTACTTGAGAAGATGGGATTTTATCGTCTGCAAGACAGTGTTTGGGTCTATCCTTATGATTGCGAGGATTTTATCGGACTCTTAAAAACGGAACTCGGAGTGGGGAAAGAGGTTCTGTATCTGATTGTCGACGAAATTGAAGGTGATAAATATTTGCGTGAAAAATTTAATCTTCTTTAAGCGATACTCCCTAGTACTCTTTTACATTGATTCTAACTATAGTTATTATAGATGTGGCGAGGTTTTTCTGCCTAGAGAGGTAATATTATTCCAACTTCCCGTTTAGGAAATAAAGGTATTTTACATGTACGATGTTGCGAGGGTGAAAGGGGTGGTGGGGAACGTAAGGACGCCCACCATCCCTTTTTTATTTGTTCAAATAAGTGTGCTTGAATATGGGTAATCGCTATGTTAAGCTGTCGCAACGGCTTTAGAAGCCTTTTTGTTTAGTTATGGCTAAAACATCCGTAATAGCAAGATCAAAAAAGAAACCCAAGTTTTCTACCAGGGCTACTTTGCGTTGTTTCCGTTGTGGTCGGGGACGTGGCTATATGCGTGACTTTGATCTTTGCCGCATATGCTTTAGAGAATTGGCCAATGAAGGCAAAATTCCGGGTGTAAAGAAATCCTCTTGGTAGTTCGACAAGCTCACTATAAATACTTCTATGGATACCATCTCAAACATGATTATACAGATCAAAAATGCCGGCAACGTCGGTCATGATCGTGTATGGATACCGTATTCTAAGTTTAAACACTCAGTGGCGGATGTTTTGAAGAGAGAAAAATTTATTAAAGATGTGGCTGCCGAGTCCAAGAAGGGCAAAAAGATGCTAGTCGTCGATCTACTCTTCGGAGATACGCGCCTGTCCACTGGACGGCAAACGCCCAAAATCAAAGGAGTTCAACGAATTTCTAAACCATCTAGGAGAATTTATAAACGGGCCTCCGATATTCGTGCTGTCAAAAGTGGTTATGGTGCTCTTATTCTTTCTACCTCGAAAGGAATAATGTCCGGTCGAGAGGCCAAACGCGCCAGTCTTGGTGGCGAAGCCCTGTTTACCATATGGTAATTCAATTGCGTTTTTAAATAATCAAAATGTCTAGAATAGGAAAAAAAATTATCATACTACCAGCCAATACCGAACTCAATATTTCCGGTGGAAATATTTCGGTTAAAGGTCCGTTGGGTGAAATTTCGCGCCCTCTTCACCAAGATCTTGAAGTTCAGGTCAATGGCAATGAGGTAAGTGTTATTCCCAGAAAGATAACACTGGCCTCGCGAGCCTTGTGGGGCACGTATGCGTCCCACATCACCAATATGGTTTCTGGGGTAAACAAACCGTTCGAGAAGAAACTTATTCTGGAAGGTATCGGGTTCAAATCCGAAGTCAGTGGCAACAATATAAACTTAGCGTTGGGATTCTCTCATCCGGTAGTTGTTCCCATACCGACAGGATTGAAGGTAACCGCAGAAAAAAATATCATAACTGTTTCCGGTTCGAATAAAGAAGATGTCGGTCAATTTGCTTCCAAACTACGTTCGCTTAAGAAACCCGAGCCGTACAAGGGTAAAGGTATGCGTTACAGTGATGAGATTATCAGACGCAAACAAGGTAAGAAATTAGTATAGTTCGACAAGCTCACTACAAGTAATATGAAACTATCCGCACGCGACAGAAAACATAAGAAAATTAGAACAAGAATCTTCGGTACTTCCGCGCGTCCACGTCTTTGTGTTTTTAAATCAAATACCGCCATCTATGCCCAACTTATCGATGATGATAAGGCTGTTACTCTGGTTTCCGCCAAGGGCGCGGACGCGCTCAAGGTTGGTGCAGAAATTGCCAAAAAGGCATTAGCCAAAAAGAATGAGAAAGTGGTTTTTGACCGAGGCGGCTACATTTATACCGGTAAAATCCGTGCCCTTGCCGATAGTGCTCGCAAGGCCGGATTAAAATTTTAATTATGGATCCCGTTAGAAGTAACATAAAATATAATATGATTAATACCACCTTTACAAGGGGCGTTATTGGTAATAACTTCTAACGGGATGGAACAGGAAACAGATACAACTATTATTGCCGAGCAAGTTCCAATGATGACTCCAGTCGCGCCTAAAATACGAGAGGGCAAAGGAGGCGACAGAGGAGGAAAGAGACAGGGTGGCAGACGACCGTCGCGTCGGAACGCTCGCACCAAACCGGAATTTGAACAAAAAATTGTCAGTCTTCGACGTGTTACTCGCGTGATGGCCGGTGGTAGACGTTTCAATTTCTCTGTTTGTTTAGTAGCGGGTAATAGAAAAGGGTCGGTAGGTGTAGGCCAAGGTAAGGCCTCCGATACCCCGCTTGCTATCGATAAGGCTCTTCGAGATGCCAAGAAGAATATGATTACAGTTAATACCACTAAAGAAATGTCTATTCCCCACGAAGTGGATGCTAAATTTAGCGCTTCACGAGTTAAAATTATGCCAGTTCGAGGTAAGGGCATTCTCGCTGGTAGTTCCGTACGTACGGTTCTGGAATTGGCCGGACTTAGAGAAATAGGCGCCAAACTTTTGTCCAGATCAAAGAATCGGATTAATAATGCTTATGTGGCTATCAAGGCGCTCAAACAACTTGAGGGAACTAAGATAAGAAATAAAAGTTAAAGATTTCGGAAACTAATTTTATGCAATTTCATAATCTTCAAGCTAAAACAAAAAGAAAACACGCGAGACAGGTGGGGCGTGGCGGCACCCGTGGTAAGACATCAGGCCGAGGTACTAAGGGGCAGAATGCTCGCGCCGGTCATAAGAAGCGACCGGAGATGCGCGATATCATTAAACGCGTACCAAAACTTCGTGGTCGCGGTAAGTCGTCTTTAAAATCCTTCCAACCCAGACTTAAGGGATATACCCTTAAAGAATTTTTAGCTAAAAAGAAATTAGCAGCCAAGACCTAGAAGTTGTAAGCTAGTCTATATGTCAAAATTAATTGAGAAACTGAGACTCGCTTTTAATGACCGATTGCTCCGAAATCGAATATTTTTTATCCTTGGTATTTTGGCCGTTTCTCGACTGCTGGTCGTCATTCCTATCCCGGGTATTAATATCGCGCGTCTTCAGAGTCTATTTGCCGGAAGTGAATTTCTTAATCTCCTGAATCTCTTTTCTGGAGGAGGTCTTTCTAATCTATCTATTGTAATGCTCGGTGTTGGTCCGTATATTACCGCCTCGATTATTATGCAACTTGCAACTGTTATGGTGCCGAAACTCAAGACGCTTTCTCAGGAAGAAGGGGAGGCGGGACGGCGTCGTTTCGCCCAATATTCCCGTCTATTAACTGTTCCACTGGCAATTATTCAGGGTTATGCTTTTATTAAACTTCTTCAGGGGCAAGGTGTTCTTCCTCAGCTTTCTATTGATATTCTTTTAGTAGACATGCTGGTTATCGCAGCCGGTTCTATTCTTCTCATGTGGTTGGGCGAACTTATAACAGAATTTGGCGTCGGTAATGGTATTTCTCTCATTATTTTTGCCGGTATCGTTGCGGGATTACCAACGATGGCCAGTCAACTTATTTTTACGTTTGATGTGGCTCAGTTGCCTATATACGTGGCTGGACTTGCAGTAGCTATTCTGGTTACGTTTGGTGTTGTAGTGATAACGGAGGCGGAACGACCAATTCCTATTACTTATGCAAAACAAGTGCGGGGCGGACGCACCTACGGGGGTCTCTCTACTTATCTTCCGTTACGCATCAACCAAGCAGGTGTTATTCCGATCATTTTTGCGCTTTCCATCCTTCTATTTCCTCAAATGATTTTCCAATTTCTAACTCAATCAAGTGTAGCTGTAATTTCCAAGGCGGCTGATTTCGCTTTGACCTTGCTTACCAACAACTGGTTCTACACCTCCTCTTATTTTATATTGGTTTTTTTCTTCACTTATTTCTACACCGCAGTTACCTTTGATCCTGATTCCATTGCTACTAATCTTCAGAAATCTGGAGCCTTTGTACCCGGAGTTAGACCCGGTGATGCGACCGCCGATTATATTTCGCGTATTCTAACTCGCCTGACTTTGGTTGGCGCGCTATTTCTGGGTATTATTGCTATTTTACCTCTAGTCCTGCGTTCTCTAACCGGTATCCAATCTCTAGCTATCGGCGGCACAGCGCTTTTGATTGTTGTTTCGGTTGTGATTGATTTAGTAAAGAAGATTGACGCGCAGGTCTCGGCGAAGGAATATTAAACTATGATAAAAACTTTCGTCTTTATGGGTCGTCCCGGTTCTGGCAAGGGTAAGCAGTCTAAATTGCTCGCCGAAAAGTTAAAATGCAAACTTTTTTCTACAGGAGCTCGCGTTCGTGAGGTTGCTCAAGAAAATTCTTCACTCGGACATAAGATAAAAGAAATTCATGATTCAGGTGACCTGACACCGTCATGGTTTGTCTCTTTCCTTTTTGAAGAGGCATATTTGGCACTAGATAATAATGAGGCAATAATTTTTGACGGACTTGGGCGTAAAGAACCAGAGGCTCGACTTTTTGCTGAGATTAGTGACTGGCTCGATCGAGATTTTCGCGTTATTTATCTTGATGTTTCAGAACAATCAGTCATAAAGCGGCTCAACAAACGCCGTGTGATAGAGGGACGAGCAGATGATAGTAATATTCAAAATCGTTTCGATAATTTTAATGCCCAAACCATTCCATCTCTAAATTTCTTTCGCTCCATAAATAAAGTGATTGATATAAATGGTGGACCATTGCCAGATGCGGTCTTTGCCGAATTGTGGCAAAAAGTCTCTGCGCTATGATTAGACTTAAAACTCCGGAAGAGATAGAAATTTTGAGAGAAGGCGGGAGAAGACTTGCGGAAATTCTTTCTGTCCTAGCCTCGAAAGTTGCGCCCGGTGTTTCTTCATTTGAACTCGAAAGAGAAGCTTTGCGAATGATAAAAGAGGGCGGCGACAAGCCGGCCTTTCTCGGTTATAGCCCGCAGGGAGCCAGACGTCCGTTTCCTGCGGCGCTGTGTCTTTCCATAAATGAGGAGATTGTCCACGGCATACCAAATGAGACAGAGAAGATAATAAAAGAAGGCGATATTGTCTCGCTTGATTTCGGTTTGCTGCATCGAGGTTTGATTACTGATGCCGCTGTTACTGTACCAGCAGGTGTGGTTGGCGAGCAGTCGAAGAGACTTATTGAGACGACTAAAATGGCGCTCGAATGTGGTATTAAGGCCGCTAAACCCGGCAATACTATCGGAGACATAGGCGCCGCTATCAGCAAAGTAGTTTCAAAAAGTGGTTTTACCCTCACTGAAAATCTTGTGGGTCATGGCGTGGGATACAAAGTTCATGAAGATCCGTTTGTGCCAAACTTCGGTATTGCCGGGAAAGGGGAGAAATTGGCCCCCGGGCTGGTTATCGCTTTGGAGCCAATGGTTAACGTTGGAAAAGCAAGCAATAAGATATTGTCCGATGGTTATACTATTGTGACTCGCGATGGTTCTAGAAGCGCTCATTTCGAACATACGATTGCAATTACAGAAAAAGGAAATATAATACTAACTCAATGAATCCCGTTAGAAGTAATATAAAATGAAATATCTTTATACCAGACGCATTATTAGCAATAACTTCTAACGGGATGAAACATCTGAAAAAGGAACAAACTTTTGTTCTTGTTAAACCGGACGGTGTGCAGAAAGGGTTGATCGGAGAAATTATTAAGCGTTTCGAGCAGAGAGATCTTAAAATCGTAGCTCTTGAAATGTTTTACCCCACTGTGGAACAGATTGATAATCATTACCCCAAGGATGAGGCGTGGATTAAACGCTTAGGCGAGAAAAGTCTCAGCACTTATGAAAAATATAATATAAATAGCGTGACGCTCCTTGGCACCAGCGATCCGTCTGAGATCGGCCAAATGGTGCGGGGTTGGGTGGTTGATTACATGATCTCTGCGCCTCTTGTACGAATGGTTGTGCAGGGTCTGCATGCCGTTGACATGGTTAGAAAGATTGCGGGTTCCACACTGCCTTATCAAGCTGATATGGGTACCATTCGCGGAGATTTCTCAAATGATTCACCCGCTCTTGCCAACAGTGAGAAACGAGCCGTTATGAATCTGATTCATGCTTCGGAAACAGCGGCAGAAGCCAAGCATGAGATTGCGCATTGGTTTGGAGATTTTAAAGCCCATGAGTATAGGCGATTTGGCGTTGATTAGTAGATTTTTACATATGTTATAATATCTGCAGGGTTATTTGAGGTATTATCTAGCTAAAATATTTTCAGGGAGTCTTAATTGTTTTGCCCCTTGGGGCAGATCTGCAGACACCCACCTAGTTTTTACACTAGGGTATACCAGAATAACCCTAAGAAAATTCCCGATACAAATCGGGAATTTTCTTATTCTAAACTCTGGTATAATAGCCCGATGCGTAAATCGTCTCTGTTATACACAGCTTTCGGTATTATTGTTGTGGTCGGAGTGCTTCATCATATTGCGGTAGCGTTTTATTTGTACTGGACTATCTGGTGGTTTGATATCATGATGCATTTTCTGGCAGGATTTGCCGGAGGATTAGTTATGATGTGGTTTTTTTCACCCACCAGTATCTTTAGAGCCGTTGGGTTTATCTTGGTGTCTGTACTTATTATCGGAGTGGTTTGGGAAACATGGGAATATTTGGCTGATTTAGTCCAGCCTATAAATTATTGGCAAGACACAATATACGATCTTGTGTCGGATATGGTGGGCGCCGCGCTTTCTTGTCTATACGCTTATATTAGCGGAGCGATTCCAAAATTTTCTTTAAAGTCTTCGGGTGTTTGAGAGCGAGTTCTGACAGAATCTTTCTGTCGAGAGCAATTTCTTTGTTTTTAAGCATGGGGATGAATTTTGAGTACGAGAGTCCGTTTTCTTTCAAAAAAGCGGAGAGTCGCACGTTCCAGAGTCTACGGAAGTCGCCCTTCTTATCTTTACGATGAGCAAAGGCATAAGTGCCGGCGTGAAAGATGGCTTCGTTGGCCTGTCTCTCTTTGGTGGAACGACCGAATCGATAACCCTTTACTTTTCTAAGTATATTTTTTCTGGCCTTTAGAGCATCTACACCCTTTTTTACTCGTGTCATAAAATTAATTTAGTGTGTGTATGAGTAGTTGTTTACATATTAACGAGAAAACGCGAACGGGCTTTGTTTTTCATATGGAATTCGACATTACGGCCTTTAGTGCTCTTGGTCGCTCGGCGTTCTTTAATATTGAAATGATTTTGTCCGGTTCGTCGCGCCAGAAGTTTGCCGGTTTTGGTTACCTTGAGTCGCTTGGTATAAGACTTATTGGTTTTTATGGCCACAGTGCCCCGTATACTACTTCTTTTAAGAGAAATGTCCAGCCTGCCTGCCAGCAGGCAGGTTTTGAAAACTAGGCTCTTTCGATGATAGTAGTCATACCCTTCGGGCTCTTTTTAGCGGGGCTGGAAACTTTGTAATCGACGCTGACAAATTTAAGCATGCGATCAATACGTTCCTTTAGAAATTTCTCGTCGAGGTATTTGGCTCTGCCGGGTAAGAAAAGGTCAATCTTAACGCGATTGCCTTCAGAGAGCCATTCGCTTGTCTTCTTAGCTTTCAGGATTAGGTCGTGGTCACCGGTGCCGAGTTTAACCTGCACGGTCTTCACTTCTGCGGAATGGGATTTTTTCGTCTGCTTAGATTTTTTGTTTTCCTCGTAAAGATAGCGCCCGAAATCGGCGATCTTGGCTACCGGCGGGATAGCATTGGGAGAAATTTCGATTAGATCTTTCCCAAACCCGTCGGCTTTCTTGAGAGCTTCTTCCAAGGTGAGGATGCCAAGATTTTCTCCCTTCGGCCCGATAACGCGGAGTTCGCGCACTCTTATTTGCTGGTTAATGCGAGGTTGTTGCAACGTCTGTGGTATGGCTTATTATTAATGTTATTATAAACTATTACTTGATGGAATACAAACATAACCCACCGACTTTAGCCGAATTGAGACAGTCTCGCAAACTGATCAAAAATGATCGTATTCAGCATTTGATGTCTTTATCGGTATCGGAGCGATTAGCCGTTTTCGTGCATAGCCATGTGGGTTCTGTAGGATTTTTCCTCCTCCTCCTTTTTTGGACGATTTTCTGGCTCGCTTGGAACATTTTTGCTCCGATGGAGTATCGCTTTGATCCTGCGCCGGCTTTTGTTATCTGGCTCTTCACTTCCAATATCATTCAGCTGATACTTTTGCCTGTTATTATGGTCGGTCAGAATATTGAGGGCCGAGCGTCCGAGTGGAGGGCTCAGACTGATTTCGAGATCAATAAAAAAGCGGAACATGAAATTGAGGTAATCATCGCTCATCTTGAGAATCAAAACGAATTGCTTCTGGAATTGATTCGAAAGATAGAAAGGAGGTAATATGTAATCAGAGAGGCGGATGAGAAACAAGCGGTCCTTCGCAAGTTATAGTAACGAAATGTGGAAAGGAGGCGGGCATGACAAAGAAGAAAAAGGTTGAAGAGAATATCACCCTCGAAGGTGAGAAATCGGTCCAAGGCGAAGCAAACAACCCCGGGTGGCTGAGCAACATTGAACCGGGGGATGTTTCAGATATCCCCTACGGGCAAGTAGGTCTGATAAAGGAAGATGGGGTTTGGAAACAGATTTACTGAAGACAAAGAAGGGCCGTTGATTGTTATCCGCTTTAATGCAGGGGGTCTGAAACCGAACAAATTAGTCAGACCCCCTTTTTTATTTTTTCTACTTTGTTAAGGAATCTTGGTTAATAAGTGGAGACTATATAAAAAATACAGGGACGGAATTATAAAAAGAAGAGACCTCGCCGAACGTAAAGAGACGAAGTCTCTTCTTTGTCCGGCGAGGTCCTTAACTTGAAACCGTTTCTTATTTCTTATTCTGTCGACGACATTTCTCGCCGTAGTATCGGAATGCTGACGGTATTCGATAGGTGTGAGGCCCTTTGATACACGGAGATGCCGATACCTTGCCAGGCTAGATTGTCACCAGCAATCTGACAGCACGAGATTCCCGCTCCTTGCTCAGCGTCTTGTTCGGCTATCTGGCAGAACGAAATACCAATCACTTGATATGTATTCTTGGCAGCCTGATAAAACGAGATGCCAAACATTTGCCAAGCATTCTGTCCAGCAATTTGGCATAACGAAATGCCGAAAAAGTGAAACGCAGTTTCTCCGGCAACCTGAACTATCCCCACCAAAGAGTAGACACTCCCTGTCTCCGAGAATCCGCCCCACATGGAGCAAATATCCCCGTTGCTGATCGTCCACGGATAGGATACTAGGAAGATGATAACTACCTGCCGCCAATCAAGAGAATACCCCAACCATATAGAAACGCCACATACCAGGCCCGTCATCACGAGGCCTAAAACTAGATTTTTGTTGATACGCATATCGCCCTCCTTTTATTGGTTTGTGTTACTAAGTCTGCTTAGGATGATACATCTTAATATATTGTTTGTCAATAGTTTGTTGAGTTAACACCATGGGGTCGCACTTTTAACAGCTAAAGGTTACATGTGTTAATATCGTTTATATGAAAAAAGTTTTTATCATACACGGCTGGGGAGGTAACCCGGAAGAAGGATGGCTCCCTTGGGCTAAAGCAGAATTGGAAAAAAGAGATTTTGAAGTGCATATTCCAGCCATGCCGGATGCCTATGAGAAGAAACAGCCCACAATTGAAGATCGGATAAATGTCATTCGGGAGATAGCTGGACAACCAGACAGAAACACTTATTTCATTGGTCATAGTATTGGTTGTCAGAGTATTGATCGCTATCTAGAAACCTTATCTCCAGAAACTCGAATAGGAGGAGTGGTGTATGTAGCAGGTTGGCTTACTCTCAAGGGTCTGGATGATTATGAAGATGAAGATAGAAATGCGGCAAAACCCTGGATTGAAACTCCAATAGATTTTGCAAAGGTAAAAATGATTTCTCCCAAGTCAGTGGCTATATTTACCAAAGATGATCCATTTGTGGATATACAAAATGCGGAATTCTATAAAGAAAAACTCGGTTCAACTATTATTATTCTTGAATCCGGAGGACACCTCAATGATGAATCAAATACTAAAGAATTACCTCAAGTAGTAGAAGCTATAACAAAGATGAGTAGTTAGCGGTGGACTTAGTGAGCGAAAATTGGAACTAGCCACATTCTTGGGTTTTTGCTTCGCCCCTCGTAGCTTTATGCGAAGTGAGGAAGTGTCTGAGGCAATTTTAGATAATAGAAAAACCGTCGCATCTGAGGTGGATACGACGGTCTCGGTGGCGGGGGCTAACTGCCTACAAATGAGCAACAAGTTCTAGATAGGCTACTTTCCGAGAAACTTGTTTTCCTCACTTTGTGCCGCAAACCATGCGTTAATAGTGATTCCGATTGCTGTGCAGATATACCACCACAAGGTCGTTAGTATAACCAACGTAAACTGTTTGAGTGGTGTTTGCACGCCATCTGCGATCACAAGCCATGATACGCTTATTATGGCTATTACGATACACAGCCTGAGGACCGACCAAACCCATTTCCTAGGTTTTTTGTAAGTGAGACGACTGGCGGTATATCCACCGATAATCATCCCAAAGCTAATAAATATTAACCAGACTCCCAACATACTTGCCTCCTTCCAATTGATATTTTTATTACACTTATAGGTCCAGGTTAATACTATCATAAGAACCAATATGTGTCAAGTATGGTTGACTTAGTGAGCGAAAATTGCTCTGCCCGTCTGAAGCCTTGGCGAAAGAGGGGGACCAGCTACATTCTTGGGTTTTTGCTTCGCCCCTCGTAGCTTTATGCGAAGTGGGGAAGTGTCTGAATTTATTTTAAATACGAAAACCGCGGAACGGGAGCTTGGCACTCCTCGATTCCGCGGTGAATTACCCTGTCTCACTTGTTCTGATGTTCACGCTGGTTTATAAGTGTTTTTCGAACCAGACGAAGTTATAGCCACTCACAAAGTCTAGGTGTTGGAAGAATGACACCTCATCTTGGTTTTCTGCTCGAACAAAAAAACACATATACGAGGCACCCTTTTGCCTTAGACGGAGGAGGAGCTCTCCGATGAGTTGCTGGCCGACACCTCTGTTGCGAAAGTTCTGCAAAACGTAGAGATTTTCCCAAGTCACCTTTCCGGTTGGTTTGTGAAGCATACTCAAAGCAAAACCAACAATCTCATCATTTTCTTTTGCAACGAGAAGCACATCCTCATCAGCCTCAATCCACTTTTCTAATTGCTCTCTGGACCAGAAGCAATCTCGCTCCGACACCTCAAAAGCAGTCACACCCATCCCAATCTTTAGGACCGCCGAAACATCATTTGAAGTCATTTTCTGGATTATCATGTAATCCCTCCTTCTTTCTAAAAATAGTCTAACATAGTCTAACAGATTTACGAGGACTTGTAAATGTGTTAAAATAAACGTTTATGAGGCTCGGTCAAGTTATTGGTGCAACTCAAAAAGACATCGAGAGTAAGAAGTTTAATTACTGGATCGGTGTGAGCCTAGGTTATAAATATTTCAATAAAGATAACATTCAAACGTATATTGAATGGGCAATTTCAAATACCAAAAACTCTATTTTTATCCTTGTTGCTGATTGGATTTACGCCATCAACCTAGAGGTACTAGATAAACGAGATAAACAACTTGCTTTGAGAAAGGCCATGCGTCTTGGTGACGCCAAAATTGCTGAAATTACCGATATAATAAATGCTCTTGCACCAGAAGTCGCAAATAGAATTAAGATTGGTCGCTGGAAAGATATTGAAAGCAGCGAAATACATCAAAATAGGGTAAAGATTCTTTTTGAAGAATTTAAAAAGAAAACGGATTTTTACAATCGCATTATTGAAATAGTCAAAGACACTTTTAAAAATAATCCGAAAAATGTTACACAAGAAGATTTAGAAAAGTTGGCCGAATATGTACTCCATGAGATGCCAGTATTTCTCGATGGCATACACTTATTTGGCAATACATATGACGCGACATTATACCCTAAAATTGGTCTCATTGATCTCCTTGAAAAAGACTTACAAGAAGGAGTAGTTTTTCCAGAGATTACAAAAAGGCTTGAAATCAAATCACCGGCGGCGATTATTGAAGCATATGTAGATTAAATATACTTTGCCAAGCTCGACTTTGCACAGTAGGCACAATTTTTTTATATACATCTAACTCGTGCTATAGCGAATTATAGATGTGGAGGATTGAAATGAAGAATGCTTTTAAGTTATCTCTCGTGGTGGTTTACCATGAGCGAGCGAAGCGAGTCGAGTGGACTTAGTGAGCGAAAATTGCTCTGCCCGTCTGAAGCCTTGGCGAAGGAGGGGAACCAACTACATTCATAGGTTTGTGAGACGTCAGAAGCGATTTTAGGGGTTTCTAGTGCTTAGAGGTATCACAATAGGGGAATGGAATTATCGGTATGAGTTTAATCCAGCTACTCTAGGTATAAAGAAATATAGTATATAACTATTGACATAATATATACTATCTAATAACATAGTATATGTCCATATAGTTAATGTATACTATATAAGGTTATGAATATAGACATTGGTAAAAAAATTAAACAAAAAGAGGGCTTCTTTGCCTTAATCCCAAATCCTTTTCCTCCTAAGGAATTGTTTAGCATGCCTCAAAATATTCTTTTAAAAGCTGCTGAAGCTGATCGCTTGGTAGGAAAGTTAGACGGAATAACACATACCTTACCTGATGTCGACTTTTTTCTCCGTATGTTCGTCGCTAAAGATGCTACTTCATCGGCGCAGATAGAGGGAACGAGAGCAACAATCATAGATGCGATAGAGAAAGATGCTGGTATTGCATCAAAGGAAACTGATGCAGATGACATTCTTTATTATGTAAAAGCTCTTAACTACGGCATTAAGCGTCTAAATAATTTTCCACTATCGTTACGTGTAATTCGCGAGGTTCACTCACAGTTAATGACCGGGGCGCGTGCCACCCATTTTTCAGACCCCGGACATTTTCGTGAAAGTCAGAATTGGATTGGTGGAACTAAACCAGATAATGCTCATTTTGTCCCTCCGCCAGTGGGTGATATGAAGTCTGCATTAGGAGATTTTGAAAAATTTTTACACGAAGAGAAACAATTTCTCCCGATTATACATATTGGAATTATGCACGGACAATTCGAGACAATACATCCGTTTTTAGACGGTAATGGCAGAACAGGTAGACTTCTTATTACACTACTTCTGTGTCACAGAAGACTCCTAGAAAGGCCAGTATTATTTCTTTCATCCTACTTTAAAAGACATCAAAAGATTTACTACCAAAAGTTGGATGATTATCACAATGGTGATGTGGAGAGTTGGGTGGACTTCTTTCTTGATGGTGTAATAGATACAGCTGAAGAATCTATTGAAATCTCACGTAAAATTAGAAAATTACGTGATAATGATATGGAAAAAATTCAAGCTCTGGCTAAACGAGAATCTGAAAGTGGAGTCGCGGTTCTATCACGATTGTTCGGCTTTCCAATCGTTAACACTCGCAGAATCATGGAATGGACTAAATTCACTAGGGCAGGAGCGCAGAGAGTTATTGATAGATTTGTTAATTTAGGAATCCTAAAACCACAAGATGAAAAAGGGGCTTATGACAGAAGCTATATTTATCAGAATTATATTGATATATTTATTAAATAAATATGAGGCAAAAACAGGGGCCTATGGTCGTACTGCTAATAGCAGGTATTATCTACCCACAGGTGGCTCTAGCGGCTTGGTGGAACCCATTTAGTTGGTTCGATAACTGGAATTTTATTAGAGTAGGTCGAGAAAAAGAAGCTCTGGAAGAAAGAGTTAAAGAATTAGAAGAAAGACTAGACGAATCTAAGTCAGCCGCATCTTCAGAAGAGATTATTGAAGAGAAACAACCAAATGTTTCTACTCTAAAACCAGCACCTGCTCCTGCTTCGAAATCTGTTTCTACACAGACAAAAAATACCAAGTCAACCGTTACAACTACAGCAAGCTCTATCCAAGCTAGTCCAGTAGCCTCTGGCACAATCTCGACTACATCTACGGAATCATCCGCAACTACGAATTATAAGGTGAATATTATGGAGGTGGATCGTAATTTTTGTTTAGCAATTACCCAATCAGGTTACTATAAAACCTATGGGATAGCTGGTTCAACTCAAGATACAGAAGGTCCTAGTATTAGAGTCGCTCTCTTGGATATTATTTCCGATGCCAACAATGTTGGCATAAAGATAAAAGGAAATGTGCATATTGAAACCCTACATACAGATAAGCCTGCTTACCTTACAATTTCTCCATCTGGTCCTTTAGATTTAAAAACTCTTAAGCCAGGTACCAATTTATTTGATGTAGATTTGTCATTCACTTCTGCCAATGAAATTACGATCGACATCAAACAAATAACTGGAGAAATTAAGGCATATCTCACCATAGATTCAATCGAAATTGATGGCGTTAAGGTAAATGGATTCCCACATATTTTTCCAGCATCATATATCTCTCAATGCCAATAGATTAAGCAGACAGACAGATAAAGCAAAACCACCCATTGGGGCGGTTTTGCGAAACTCGTGCTGTTTATCACGAGCGAAGTGGTGGAGATGCCGGGAATCGAACCCGGGTGCAAAAAGAAATCGGAGTGAAGTCTACGCGAGGTAGTTTACTTCATTTTCCGCCAACTGGCGGATCAAGACTCAAGATACAAAGCAAACAAAAGCTCTTAGGTCTCTATCCTCTAAGTTTCGTCCAGACGTGAGGAACGTCAGGACAGAGTCTCAAGTAATAACACGACTTTCTGCTACATAAGACATCTCGCAGAGGCGTGGATCACTTACGCGAGTTTAAACTCGAACGTAGGCGAACTGGAAATCGTTTGCCTTAAAATAAGGCGAAACAACTCCTGCAAAAGTTGATTTTGCATTTAAGATTTGAAGCAGATTAGAGAGTTACTTCAGCTCTCCCGCGCATCAATCCGATGAATCTCCTTGTCTAGGCCGATCATCCCCGTATTTAAACCCACGCCGAGGCGGGGCAAGATTACAATGTTCTCTTCAGGTCTCTCTCGATGTCTCGCTTTTTGATCGCTTGGCGTTTATCGAATTTCTTTTTGCCGCGAGCGATAGCAATGTCGAGCTTCAGAAACCTCCCTTTATTATACATTGAAAGAGGAATGATTGTCAATCCTTTTGTTCCTTCTGCATTTTTAAGTTCCTCCAACTCATTTTTTGTCAGGAGAAGTTTTCGTACTCGGAGAGCATCATATTCTTTAGGTGCGTTCTTGGGTTGGTAAGCCGGGATTTCCGCACCCACCAGATATGCTTCATTTCCGCGGGTAGCGATAAATGCTCCTCTTAAATTCATTTTACCTTCTCGGACGGATTTAACTTCCATACCAAGAAGTTCAATACCCGCGGTGAAGCGTTCAAGAATCTCATAATCAAACAATGCTCTTGAATTGTCGGCGTACTTGGTCATAACGAAATAATAGCAAAATTCCAACTTTTATATATAATGTCGCAATATGAAGGGCTTTCCTAATAAACCAAAGAAAATTATCATCACCAAACCCCCCAAGGGAGGCAGTACCCCGCCCGGTCAGACGCTTTTAAGGCAAGCATTACTTGCTCTCGTTATCTTTTTTTCTTTGGTTAGCATTTATTCTTTGATTTCCGATGCCTCTAAATCAGTAGAGGAGATTTCGCTTTCTGCTCTGGCCCAAGAAATATCTCTTGGACACGTATCATCCATTATTGTCGTCGGCGATGATCTTGATATCACTTTTGTTGATAACGAAGTTCATAAGACTTCCAAAAAGGAGGCTGGCACGGCTCTGACCACCACGTTCAAAAATTACGACGTTTCTCCGGAGGCGCTCGCTAAGATAAATATCGAGATAAGAAACGATCAAGGATTCATGTATTGGTTTATTTCACTTGCCCCTGTCATCTTGCCGATCGCCTTTATAGTTTTCTTTTTATGGTTTCTTTCGAGACAGGTCAAGGGGGCCGGGATGCAAGCTTTTACCTTTGGTCAGTCGAAAGCGCGAATGACCCGTCCGGATGACAAGAGCCAGAAGGTTACATTTAAAGACGTAGCTGGATGCAGGGAGGCCAAAGAAGAACTTCGCGAAATAGTGGATTTTCTTAAGAATCCTAAAAAGTTTCTGGATATTGGCGCCCGTATTCCCAAGGGTATTCTCCTCATGGGCGCGCCGGGTACGGGTAAGACTCTTTTGGCTCGCGCAGTTGCTGGCGAGGCGGGAGTGTCCTTCTTTTCTATTTCCGGTTCTGAGTTTGTCGAGATGTTTGTGGGTGTGGGGGCCTCGCGTGTACGAGACCTCTTTGATTTGGCGAAAAAGGCCGCGCCGGCCATTATTTTTGTCGATGAGATAGACGCAGTTGGTCGGGTGCGCGGTACAGGAGTCGGCGGCGGTAATGATGAACGCGAACAGACCCTTAATCAGATTTTGGTTGAACTTGACGGTTTCGAGCCGAATGAAAAAGTGATCGTGATGGCGGCCACCAATCGTCCTGACGTTTTGGATCCTGCGCTTCTGCGA
>JBBTYJ010000023.1:0-8358 GCA_038061835.1 Patescibacteria group bacterium
CTTATCCACGCCGCCAGCGTTCATCCTGAGCTAGGATCAAACTCTTAATATAATTAACCTGCCTCCGCATAAAGCTTCGGCAAGGTAAAACGGAACAAAAGAGAAAACGATATTTCCTCGACTGTCCATTGGATCCTATAGAAATCAGACTGAACTTACTGTGCCCTTCATAGCTTTAGCGACGAAGGGCTGTTCTCATAATTCATTCAATTTTCAAAGTACACCCCGTCCCAACTGGACGGTTTTAAAGCGTAGTTAAGACGTGGGAATAAGTATACCCATATTCATTTCCTTTGCAAGCCCCTGTATTTATGGCCCGTAGTATATTTTCTATTTTTGTGGGAGTATTATAAAGATATATGAATACAAAAAATCTTTCTGTTGCATTCTATATTGTAGGAATTATTAACGGCTTTTTTTCTTTTCTATTATTTGATATATCAAATAATGATATCTGGGGAAATATTCTTTTGATTTTATTTTTAGTAATAGTGGTTATGTTTAATCACCTATATTTGCAATATAAAATTATTAACAAAACAATATTAGGAGCCATAAAAGGAGCATTGATAGGAGCGCTAATCGCATCTGCTCTATTTTTCATATCATTATTTTATGGTGGTGGATTGGATTCTTTATGGGACCTAATATTGGGACTGTACGGATTGTTAGTTGCATTACTTGCAATAATTGGAGCAATGTTCGGTGTTGTTTTTCGTCCAAAATAAAGAGATAAATAGCCGATCTCGCAGGTCAACACCTTGAATATTGAACAGTCGATTTATTTGTAGATATTATGGTCACCAAGCAAGGAAAGGACGATTTCTTTTCTAGATTCAAAATAAAATACAATTCGAATTTTATAATTTACAGAAAAACTCCGATAACACACCGAGACAAGACCTTGTACATAGATACGTTACTTTCATGCTATAGCATTTTATTAACGTATAAAGAATCTGGCCATAGTGACCTTTGCTTCTTTTAATTTATTTTCGGATTTTCTTGGCCAAACCCTTCAAATCTCCACGAAGAATTGGCTCTTTTTCAGTTTCGAGTACCGCTCTAACCGCTACATTCTTCCTTTGCAATTTGTAGAAAGTGACAAGTAGAGGTGAAGCAACAAAGATGGAAGAATAGGTGCCAGCAATCACTCCAACAATAAGAAGGAGCGCAAAATCTTTAGTGGCGGGAGAACCAACAAGATAGAGGGCTAGCAAGGTTATAAAGATGGTTAGAGAAGTATTGATCGAGCGAGCGAAAGTTTGGTTGACTGACTTCCCCACCGTGAGCTCAAACTCTTCCTTGTGATTTTGTTCTTGATTCACTTTCAAATTTTCACGCACTCTATCGAAAACAACTATAGTATCGTGTACCGAGTAACCAAGAATAGCAAGAAGTCCGGTGACAAAAAGTAAATCAATTTCAAATCCGAATATGTGACCAAAATAAACGAAGAGTCCGGTGGGTATAATGACGTCGTGAGCTAGGGCAATGATAGTAGCCAGACCATACTTCCAAGATGTTGGAGGGCTTACCTGCCCGCCAGGCCCGGCAGGCGGGGAAACTTTACGGAAGGCGAAGGTGATAAAGAGCACAATCATCACAATCACCACAATAACTGCTTTAATCGCTTTGCTTTTAAGCTCGATGCCGGCTGTCGGACCGATAGTGTTCTGTCGCTCTATCACCTGTCCGGATCCCATCTCGGAAAGAGCGGTGTTTAACTTGTCCTTGTCACCCTGATTCAACTCCTTGGTACGAATAATGTAATTTGTCTCTCCAGACGGCCTAACTGAAAATCCGCCGAGATTCAAATTCTCAATACTAGAGTCGACAAGTGTTTTGTCTGGTCGATCCGTATATTTAATTTCAGTAATCGTTCCGCCCTTGAAATCGATAGAGAGATTTAAACCGTAATTAAACATGGCCCATGCTGAAGCCACAATGAGAATACTGGAGAGCATAAACCATATTGTTCTATATTTGATGACAAACATGTTATCTGAAATTAATACCGTTACTGAATAAGAATCTTTTTACTTTACTATCAGTTTTGGGCACAATCGCAAAGAGGAATGTTCTTGAAACTGTAATAGCTGTAAACATTGAGATTACTACGCCCAAACCGAGCGTGAGAGCAAAGCCCTTGACCGCCGATGTCCCAAGCCAAAAAAGTACTATGGCCGTAATAATTGAAGAAATGTTTGAATCTCGGATAGAGAGCCAGGCGCGACGAAAACCTTCGTGGAGAGATTCATTTATATCTTTTCCTTTATTTAACTCCTCTTTTGCACGTTCAAAAATGAGTACATTAGCATCTACCGCCATACCAATAGAAAGTATAAAACCGGCAATTCCAGCAGCAGTGAGAGCAACTGGGATAAGCTTAAAGATAACAAGAGAGAGCACGATATAGAAACAAAGAGCTAAGACCGAAACAACTCCGGGCAATCTATACCAAAGAATCAAAAAGATTGAAAGTGTGATGAGACCGACGAGACCGGCATATATGCCCGCGGTTAAAACTATTTCCCCAAGTGAGGCGCCGACTGTTTGCGAACTGATGAGTTCAATAGGCACAGGCAAAGCCCCATAGTTAAGATTGCGAACTAAGGTACGAGCTTCTTCTGGCGTAAAGGTGCCTGTAATCTGTGCTTTGCCATCAGCGATCTCATCTTGAATCATTGGCGCCGAAATGACGTTTCCGTCAAGAATTATGGCCAGCACCTCTTTTTTATGTTCGCGTGTAATTTGAGCGAAAAGTTTGCTCCCCTCATCATTAAATTCAAGTCCCACAAAAGCGGCGCCGGTGTTGGAGTTAAATTCAACCCTTGCCTTTGACAGGTACCGTCCGGTCAATCCCGTTGGTTCGAAGATTTTATCAAGAGGAGCATTTGGATCTGCTTCAAGCATTTTTTGAGAATCCGCCCGTGCCAAACGGAACTCAAGTACTGGCGTTTCGCCAATTAATTTAACTGCCTGGTCAATCTGGGTCACTCCGGGTAATTCCACAATCAAACGTTCCTGTTCATTGCCAGAAACAAGCCCGGCGCTTTCAGTTTGAATTAGCGGTTCTGAAACACCGAAAATGTTTACTCTGCGCTCTATAACATCTTTGAGACTATCCATGGCGCCAGAGACATCTTCGACACCAGAAGTGTCTGCTCGATAAATAAGTTCGGTGCCCCCAACCAAATCCAGTCCAAAACGGAATGGGAATTTAGCCTCTGGTTTCTGTTCCCTTATCAGGAAATAACCTAGGAGAGCAAAGATGATAATCAACAAAAGAGACCAGATAATATGTTTACGCATAGGCGACATTATACGGTAATTTTAACGGCCAGCAATAGAAGCTAAAGTTTTGAGTGTTCGCAGAGCAATTTTAACATCCAAGAGAAAAGATCGATTCTTTATATAATACAGATCGTAAGAAAGTTTGTTGGTAGTTTCGAAAGTATCTATTCCATGATGTGGATGCTCTTCTTGATAAATTTGTGCCCAGCCGGATAACCCCGGTTTAATCAGATGACGAACGTTGTAATACGGAATCTCGTCGGTATAGCGTTTAACTGCTTCCGGAAATTCAGGACGTGGTCCGATGAGAGAAATATCGCCCCTCAAAACATTCCATAATTGGGGAAATTCATCAAGTCGGGTTTTTCTAAGAAAATTGCCCACAATGGTTATTCTGTTGACCATGCCCCGACTCTGCCAATCGCCGTTATCATTAAAAAGCATCGTGCGAAATTTTAAGATGCTAATGATGTGATTGTTGCGTCCGACACGATCCTGATGAGTAAATGCGGGCCCGCCATCTTCAAGTTTCACTGCAATTAGGACAAAAGGATACAAAAGTATCGGAACTAAAATAAGAGAAATTGAGATGGCAATATCCATTAGACGTTTTAGTACGTCATACCCCCAACGGGAACGGGCCGAGATATTTTCGAGAAACCAATTGTATTTTAGAAGCGAGATTGGTATTTTATCAAAAACATCTTCATAGATTTTATGCATGTCGATAAAGCTAATCTTGGAAAAGATCAGATTATAGAGATGCGGCAAGACTGGTTCAACATTTTTATTAGCCAGATCAATGGCTATTACAGAGACGTCCTCAGCATAAATACTGGCAATAATTTCGTCCCAGAAACCCTTTTCGTCGGCGCGGCTAAGATCCATTGAGGAAATAAATTTTAGGTTGTAGATTGGATTATTATTAACTTCTTCAAAAAGTTTTTTCATCTCATCTCCGGCACCGATAAGAATGGCGTTGTCAGGATGACTGCGATTGATGGTGAGATAGCCATACATCCTCCAAGAAAGTATGAGTACGAACGATACCAGCAAACAGATAAAAAGAATGGTCTTAGGAGTAATACCAAAGAAAGGCACGAGATAGAAAAAGACTACGGCCAACGCCGAGTTAATAAGTTGAGTGCCGGCTAAAATACTTGGCAATTTCGATTTCAGGATTACCGTATGTTTCTCATATAAGCCGGCTATATAGAAAACCAGAATCCAAAGAGCAAAAAGCAAGCTGAAAGGAAATAGGTGTGCCAGAAATAAATCTTTCGATGGCACTTCCAAACTACGTATCAAGAGAGATAACCAAAGCGCCAATATAAAAGAGCCAAGATCACCTAAAAAAAGGATGGGGGGTTCTTTCCTCCTATTGAGCAAACTCATAGGCGTGCATTATACAATAAAACCCTTATAATGACCATATTAAATGAAAATCCTTTACGGTATTACTAAATCCAACTTTGGAGGCGCCCAGCGTTACGTCCTCGACATGGCTGTAGCGATGAAAAAACAGGGGCATAATGTGGCGGTACTTTGCGGCGGAGATGGTCCTCTTGTTCACAAATTAAATGGGGAGAAGATCAGAGTTATTATCATTCCCGGATTCGGCAGGGATATGGATCTTCTGAATGACGCCCCGAGGCTGTGGTTCATCATCAAAACGATTTGGCGCGAAAAGCCTGATGTCTTTCACATCAACAGCGCCAAGATGGGAGGCGCTGGGATATTTACCGGTAGACTGCTTGGCATTCACAGAATAATTTTTACCGCCCACGGGTGGGCTTTCAACGAACCACGCGCGTGGTGGCAGAGAATCCTCATAAAATTTTTTACTTGGGTAACTATTCTTTTTGCTCACAAGACAATTTGCGTATCGGAGAAAACAAAAAAAGACGTGGAAAGATGGCCTTTTATAAAAGATAAACTGATCGTGGTTTATAATGGTATATCAAGTTTTAATCTCGATAAACGTAAAGATGCTTCGTTTACAGTCGGTACTATTGCGGAACTGCACAGAATCAAAGGCTTGGACATACTACTCACAGCATGGGGCAAGTTTATGAAAAATCATCGGGCCAAACTCATCATCATTGGCGAGGGTGAGGAAAGAAAAAATCTCGAAAATATGGCTAAAAATATGGGTATTTCTGACTCGGTTATTTTCAAAGGATTTATTGATGATGCCAGACGACTTCTGTCCAGTTTTGATATTTTTTGCATGCCCTCTCGTTCCGAGGGCATGCCTTATGCACTTTTAGAAGCAGGGTTCGCCGGGTTACCGGTTATCGCTACCTCTGTCGGAGGTATCCCGGAAATCATCGAGGGCGGTGTAACTGGTGCCCTGGTGCCAGTTGAGAATGCGGAAATATTGTTCTCTACTCTCGTACTCTTAGCGGGAGATGAAGAGTTACGAAAGCGCCTTGGTACCAATTTGAGAGCATCAATCCGAGAGAATTTTTCGCTGGAAAAAATGATCGAAAAAACTTTGGAACTTTACCTATAATCTCGGGCCTTGGGAGTGGCGCCCCATACTTGAGAGTACTCCGAGAGCGAACCACTCGGTTATCAAATGCGACCCGCCATAACTCATAAACGGAAAAGTAATACCTGTTATCGGCAAAACGCCCATATTCATACCGGCATGAATAAAAATATGGACAGCAAATAAAATGGTAACGCCAAAACCGAAAAAGGTTTCAAAATTAGTGGCGGCCAATTCCGCATTGTTCACTATTCTAATAAAAAGAAGCAGGCAAAGCGCGAGAAGAATGACTGTGCCGATAAATCCCCATTCTTCAGCAAACGCGGCAAAGATAAAATCGGTTTCGTATTCTGGCAAAAATTGCAATTTTGATTGGCTACCTTGACCTATACCTTTACCGAATAAGCCACCTGAACCAACTGCAACGGTAGATTGGTAAGCGTTATAACCGGCGCCTCTGATGTCGGCGAGCGGATGAATGAAAGATAGAATCCTTGCTTTCTGATACGGAGCAAAAATTGATGTCCAAAGAACAACAAAGGTTAAGAGCCCTAAAATCATCACGAAGAGCAAATGTTTTTTGGAAATGCCGGAAACTAATACCATGCCAAGCCAAATACCGAAAATAACCACGGATCCGCCAAAATCCGGTTGCAAAAACACCAGAATGAAAATGATGAATGCGTAGATACCTGACACTAGAATATGTCTTATATTTTTTATCTCAATATGTCTACGAGAAAAATATTTGGCAAGCATCAGAATGATCACTAGTGCGGCGGGATCCGAGGGCTGAAAAGCAAACGCTCCAAACTGAAACCAACTTTGTGCCCCTCTTGTTACTTCACCAGCCAAAAGCAGAACCAGAAGCATCAGAAAAGTGATGGCAAAAATTGATACCAATATCTTGGTGCTACGTAGAAAACGCCAATCGACTAACGCCGTGATAAAAAAGACAAGTACCGAAACAAGAAGCCAGACACCCTGACGAAAGAAAAAATAATTCTCACCAGTAAAAAAATTCATGGTCACCAGTCCGGCTAAAGACAGGAGAATTGCGGGTATAAAGAGGTACCAATCAACACGCATTTTGTTCCCAAACTTGGTTATCGCCTCGGTCATTTCAAGAAACTTTTGTTTGGCAAAATCCGTATATAAATATCTATGACAGCTGGATTTTTTCTGCAGATTTTAATGGCGATTTGATTGTAAATGCTATTGAGATCATCCGCCGACGGAGCAAAATAGGCCTCGGTGGTGGTGGTCGCAAGCGTTCGTAACAGATTTGTATTTATGTCCTTGCCAAGACCAATAGTGTAAATACTAATACCATCTTGTCGAGCCAAATTTGCCGCTTCCAAAGCGTAGGTTTCCGGATAATTTTGTACTCCGGTCTTGATTGGTAAATTAGGCACTCCATCGGTAAGAAGCACCACGGCTTTATTGGCATCTTTTCTATGTCGCGCGGAATTTAATTCATCCCTGGCGGCCAAGATACCAGTCCCGATATTTGTATTTTGTACACCGCCAACCGCGGCGATAGCAATATTGTTTATTGCCTTTTTGATAGTCTCAAGTCCGGCATCGAGAGTCGCATCAATAGGATTGGTCGCCTCGTTGGCAAAAGATATTAGAGAATAAAGAGTGTTCCCCTCTAATTGATCGGTGAAATAACGAGCAGCGCTCTTCACATCAGTGAGGGGTTGCGGCGGCGTAGTCCCCAAGAAGGCCATGCTACCGGAGCGATCCATGACCAAAGCGACATCAACAGGATGGCCGCATACATTTTCCTTGATCTTAAATGGTTCCGACCAATTGAAAGTAATGGGCACCGAATACCCGCTAGCGAGCTTTTCCACAAAGGTTTTTGCAGCGGCAATAAGATTACCGTCATCTCCAGACACAAGAGCGGTAAGCTCGATGTTAGAAACTTCATTCAGTGAGTCATTCACAAGCAAGGCGCCAACTCGCGGTTTAGTATCTTCTCTGGTAAGAAGAATGCTTCTCGTTTCTACATTTCTAACTGTTTGAGTATTTTTTTGCCAGACAAAAGTATCGGTATGCCATTCGAGTGTGGCTCGATCCAGTTGCCGGTCTTCCAGATCTATGGGACCTTCAAAGACGATAAAAGTATTTGTATTGGGCACAAAGGTTTCCGATTCTATGGTGCGCACTGGTACAAGAGATGTCTTCTCAAAGAGTTTCAGAGTGTAACGAGCATGCAGAATTTCGGCCGCAATATTAGGATTCTCTACCACCGCGGCCACACCGTAGACACCTTGTCCAAATTCAAAGATTCGAGGATCGCCCTTAGAAATAAGTGGGAGCGATTGAGCGGTACAAAGTAATTGGCACGAACCGCCACAATCCACGCCCGTCTCATCGCCATTTTGTTTAAGATCATTACAAGCGGGCGCCCGATAGAATATAAAAAATCCCGGTACTCCAATCATGACAAACAAAGCAGAAACAACAATGGCCAAAACAATTCTCTTGCGCTGAATAGACCATTGATTCATAAGATATAGTGTATCAAATACTTTGTTCTGGCGGCTACCTACTTTCCC
>JBBTYJ010000024.1:0-13282 GCA_038061835.1 Patescibacteria group bacterium
AAAATGCCGACCCGCTGGGCTTTATGTTTTATTACTGTCATTAAATTTTCTAATCTATTAAAATTACTTGTAGTGAGCTTGTCGAACTATTTCCTTAAACCAAGTTTCTTTTGCAAAGTTGAAGCGCGTTTCGGGCTTTTCTTTTCCAAATATTTCATGTGCGCCTGTCGACCTGCCACCATGGCAAGCAGACCTCGGCGCGAGTGATTGTCCTTGGCATGCGTCTTAAGGTGTTTAGCCAACTCCTCAATCCGCTTTGTTAGTATGGAAATTTGCACCTCGGGAGAACCAGTATCTTTTTCGTGAATGGCGGCCTCCTTGATGAGTTTTTGTTTCTTGGTTTTTGAAATCACTCCGCAAGTATAGCACATCCAGTTTTTAATTGCAACCCGCAAATACAAAATAGTAAAGGGCCGCTCCAACCTAAGTTGTTGCGGCCCTCGTGGTGAGCCCCTCGCTCATTTCCGGATCGTATCCACAGAACGTCGTAACCCCCCCCTTTTCTTTGATGGTCGGATTACTTCTTGGGATAGAACGCTGCCCACTCGATGAGCTTCTGCTGTGCAGTGGCGACGTCGTGCTTCGGCCGGAGCTCATCATAATACTTCTCATCGAGCTTGGCGTAGAAGATGTTCATCTCTTCCACCTCCAACTCGAATGCTCGCCCGATCGTGATACCGTCCTCCTTCTGGCGCTTGAGTGCTTGTTCGTAGAGTCCTTGGGTAAACATGGCCAGTCCGCCGAGCATCTTGGGATTAAATCCACACAATGGCATGGCTGATCTCCTTTCCAATTAATGAACTATCCGCATCAACTTCACAATAAATAGAAGTAATAATCAAAAAATGTCTTATATTATTGAGTAAAGTAAATTAATAGTTTACTTATGTATGTATTAATGTTAAGTTTCTCCTTATGGAAATTATGGATAAATCAGTTGAGAGCCTAGTTTTAGAGGTAATCCAAAAAGGCACGCTTTTAGCTACAGAGATTATTAAACGAGTGTCGGCTGTGAGAGCGGGCACTACAAAGCAGGCGGTTTATCAGACGTTGAGGAAACTAAAAAGTGAGGAAAAAATTGCCATGCATGGGAAATCGGTGTCGCTCAATATTCAATGGATTAAAACCATGGGCGAATTCTTTTCGCTCGCTGAATACTACTATGCTGGCTCGGCTGGGGTAGATAATTTCTTAAATATCAAAGGGCGCGACAAAATTATTTATTTTTTTAAAAATCTAAATTCTCTCGACGTCTTCGGAATCCACGCTCTTCATATGATGGGTATGATAAATGCTAAAAATATTCCCCTCTTCGCATATAACCCACATGAATGGTTCTTCTGGGCGCGGCGTGAAGCAGAAGAAATGTTTGTCGAGACTATGCACAAGGACAAAAGACAGCTTTTTCTTGTCTCATCTCACAGTGACCCACTTGATATAGAATTACGGAAACATTATCAGGGTGATTTTCTTCAATATCATATTGTTGAAAAGCCGCTATTTCCCAAAGACAACTATTATTTTGTTGTTTTCGGCGATTTTTTAATGGAAGTCTATTTTGATGAAAAAATTATCCAAGAACTAGATGATTTCTACGAGCAAATCAAGTTGTGGGATGAAAACGCCAGACAGGCATTGCAAAATATCGTTTTGAAAAGCAGTAAAAACAAACTCGTTATTTCCTGCAATACCCGGAAAATTCGTCGCTATAAGAAAATGCTCTCCCCCTATTTTTTCGTTAGGGTATAGTAGTGTTATAATATTGTGCGACATGGGTAATGCTAATGAACTTGAGAGATTAAAGCGAGAATTTTTGGAATACACCGAGATTGAAAAAGGCCGAAGTCTCAATACTGTCAGAAATTACGATCATTATTTATCGGTTTTTATAAAATATTCTAAAACTAAAACACCAAAAGACATTACGGATCACAACATAAGGGAGTATCGTCTTTGGTTAAATAGAAAGAATCTCAAGAAAAAAACCCAGAATTATTATCTTATCGCCCTGCGCGCCTTCCTTAAATATTTGACGAAGCGCGGTTTTAAAACTCTCTCACCCGAAGTAATCGAACTCGCTAAGGTTGGTGAGCGCTCGATAGATCTGATTACTCCGCAAGAATTAACCAGACTTCTTGGTACCCCGGACATTTCAACTCCATTGGGCTTGCGTGATAAGGCAATTCTTGAGGGCCTCTTTTCCACCGGTTTACGTGTTTCCGAACTTTGTTCTTTGCCGCGTGATTTGAATCTGGCAAGCGATGAATTTGCCATACGAGGTAAGGGAGAAAAAGTACGGGTGGTCTTTCTGTCTGAAGAAGCAAAGACTGCTATTAAAAAATATCTTTCTGCCCGCAAAGATCTGGATAATGATCAAATGTTTCCTGTGACCCCTCGTTCTATTCAAAGAATTATCAAACACTATGCCATTAAAGCCGGTATTTCCAAGAAAGTTACACCGCATGTGGTGCGTCATATGTTTGCGACAGACTTATTGTCAAACGGGGCCGATCTTCGAAGCGTCCAAATGCTCCTCGGTCACGCCAATATAACGACGACTCAAATATATACTCACGTAACGGATAAACAGTTGAGAGATACGCACAAAAAATTTCATTCTAGGAGGAAATAGAGACATGTGTTTGTAAAAACTACTTGATTATGGTATGAAGATACCAGGCATGACAAACAAGTGGTCTTGGTACATGAACGCAGCCAGCGTTCAGGGGTTCGAATCCCCACATATGGCCGATTTGGCACTTACTTTGGGAGCTGCCAAAAAGGTTGTCGTGTCTATGGGAGGAGCATTCCGCTGCCTCCCATTTTTTATTGAGGAAAATGTGATACGGAGACAATGCCTCCGTAGAACATATAATTATTTATTGAATAATTTAAAAGATAGCGCCTTGTTTTTTCTATCAGAGTGCCATTTAATGCGATCTCCGGCTTTTATGCCGATACTCTCAAGAGTTGCTTTAGGAAGAATAATCCCCACAGAAGAGCCAATTTTTACTACTTTTCGCATCATGATTTGATAATTCTATCATAAGAGGTTGCAAGAAACTTTGGGTTTGATATACTGAGGTAGTAATAGGGTTATGAAGAGAAGTTCGCCGAAAGGCGGACTTCTTTGATAAATAAATAAAATTTATGTTTGATTTAAAAGTCATAAATTCAGTTCTCGGCGAACTCGAGGAAGTACGCGGCATTCCGCGCGTGTCAATTATTGAGGCCATAGAAGCAGCGCTCGCGACCGCTTATAAAAAAGAATATGGCAAGAAAGGCCAGATTATTCGAACCACTTTCGACCCCGGCACCGGAGAAACACATTTTTTCCAAGTAAAGATCGTAGTTGATGATTCGCGTGTTATTTTTGGTGAAGAAAAAGCCAAAGAAGGCTCTGCCGACGCCAAAGCTACGGCGGACAAGGATATACGCGTGGCTTACAATCCAGAACACCACATCTTGATAGAAGACGCTCGCAGAATCAAAAAAGACGCCCAGCTTGATGAGGAGATTATCTTCCCTATTGAATCGAAAGGGGATTACGGTCGTATTTCTGCTCAGACCGCCAAGCAGGTAATTATGCAGAAAATTCGCGAAGCAGAAAAAACTTCAGTAGTGGCTGAGTTTGGCAAGCGCGAGGGGGAGATTGTAACCGGTACGGTTCAACGCATTGAGCGCGGTAATATTTTTGTAGACATGGGTCGGGCTACAGGTCTTCTGTCGTATGAAGAACAAATTCCTGGAGAGCGTTTCAATCAAGGAGAGCGTGTGCGCGCTTATCTGTATAGAGTAGAAGAAAGTCCAAGGGGGGTATTTCTTCGTTTGTCTCGTTCGCACCCGAAATTTCTTGAGAAACTTTTTGAATCTGAAACGCCGGAATTAGCGAGCGGATCCGTGGTAATAAAAGCTATCGCGCGAGAAGCGGGTTATCGTTCCAAGATTGCCGCTCTTGCTCTGGATAGTCATATTGATCCGGTCGGAGCGCTTGTTGGTCAGCGTGGAGTAAGAGTTTCAACCGTTATGTCTGAATTGCGGGGCGAGAAAATCGATATCATCGAATGGTCGGCCGATTCAAAAAAGTTTATCGAGGAAGCTCTCTCTCCGGCCAAAATTCTTGAGATAGAAATTAATGAAGCGGAAACGTCCGCGACGGTGACTGTTTCCGAAGATCAGCAATCGCTCGCCATTGGTAAGGGCGGACAAAATGTGCGTCTCGCGGCCAAACTGACTGGCTGGAGAATTGATATTCAATCTGCCAAGGGCGAAGAACTTGCAGTGGGCGATGTTCCAGCAGATAATAAGACAATATGAATTTATGGCATGAAATAGACCCTGGGACCAAAGAAACAATGAATGTCATTGTTGAAATAAACAAGGGTTCTAAAAATAAGTATGAGATAGATAAATCTACCGGAATGATTGCTCTTGATCGCGTGGCACATACAGCGCAAGACTTCCCTTTCGATTACGGTTTCGTTCCGCGCTCTCTCTGGCACGATGATGACGCGTTGGATGTTATACTTTTGACCACTCACCCTCTTTTACCCGGTATTCTGGTGAGAGCGCGTCCCGTTGCGCTTCTCAAAATGATTGACTCTGGCGACGTGGATGATAAAATTATTGCAGTTCCACGGGATGATCCGCGCTTCAATAATATTTCTGACCTCGGGGACATCAATCCTCATACATTGAAAGAGATTGATCATTTTTATTCGACTTACAAAAAGCTTCAAGACAAAGAAGTAGAAGTTAAGGGTTTCCATGGTAAAAAAGAGGCCCAAGCTGCCTTTGAGGAAGGTCTCGAATTATACGCTAAACGATATAAGACAAAGTAATGAAAAAACAACACATATCCGTATTTCTTTTCCTGATACTTGCTCTCGGCGCTGTTTCTCCGGTGTTTGCAAATAATGAAATTCAAGCGAAACGCGAACAAATGAAACTTGATCTTGAGGCTAAGTGGGCTGAAATGGATGCTAAACGAGAAGCTAAGAGAGCGGAAATTGAAGCGAAAAGAGCCTCAAGTACGGCCAAGCGGATAGAATTTCAACAAGGGGTGGCTCAACGCAAGGTGGAGCGTGTTATTAAAGTGATGCTAGGTACCATCGAAAGTCTTGAGAAGATTACTGTCAGAATTGAATCTAGAATTGCAAAAGTTAAAGCGCAAGGTGGTAATACTACCGAAAGCGAGAAGTTTGTTGCATTTGCCAAGACGAATCTTTTGGACGCTAGAACAAAAGTCGGCACTTTCGCGAGTATCGACTTATCAAGCGAGAAAGCCGCCGAAAATTTCGAGAGAATACGTACTGCCGCGACAGAAGCTCGCGAAATTATACGCAAAGTACACGAAAATCTTATGATGGCTGTGCGCTCGCTTCGCGCGGCTGAGATAGATATCGAAGATTCAAATAGTTCTGGGAGCGAGGAGTAATTATTGTTAATAAATCATCAATATGGAAGAAGGACAAAATAATAATGTGAGCATGAATATGGATGATAACGGTGGAAGTTCCGCGGGCCCTATCATAGGTGCTATCGTTATTTTAGCCATCTTAATTTTGGGCGGATTGTATTTTTGGAGTCAACGCGCCGGTAATGATGCAGTGATTGAGGAAATCAACACACAAACTAACTCCGACGCAGCCGCCACGATTGAAGCCGATCTAAATGCAACGGATATTGAAAATCTGGATGCTGAACTGAACGCTTCTTAATTTCGAATTTAGAAGGAATACAAAGGGCTCGATAGTTATAGTTGCACTATCGGATTCTTTGTTATACGCTACTTGCCATGAGTTATTTAATCCCGACAGTTATAGAGAAGAGTCAGTTTGGTGAACGAGCATACGACATTTACTCGCGACTGTTACGCGAACGCATCGTTTTTCTCGGAGGACCGATCGATGATGATACGGCTAACATTGTGATTGCCCAACTTCTCTTTCTTCAATCCGAAGATCCTAAAAAAGATATCTCCATATACATCAATTCTCCTGGAGGTTCTGTAAGCGCGGGTTTGGCGATTCTTGACACCATGAATCATATAAAACCAGACGTATCAACCATATGTATTGGCATAGCAGCGTCTGCCGCTTCAGTAATACTTTCTGCGGGGGCGAAAGGGAAAAGATGTTCCCTACCTAATTCAGAAGTGATGATACATCAGCCTTGGGCCGAAGGGGTTGGCGGACAAGCCACAGATATAGAAATAAGGGCCAAACACATAATTAAGACAAGAGAAATTCTGAACAAGATACTTGCTAAAAACACAAATAAACCGCTTTCTCAAATCGAGAAAGACGTTGATCGAGATTTCTTTATGAATGCCGAAGAGGCTAAAAAATACGGCATCATTGACAAGATTTTGTAGTAATAGTAGACTTTGGTTGTTCACTTATAAAGATTTCCGCCAGTTGGCGGGTGAAACCGTTTTAGTTTAGTTTAGGTTGGTTTTTCTGATTTTACCGTACTATTCCGCACGTCTGGCTGGCCGTTCAAACCATATATGTCTCTTAAACTTGCGCTACTTCTAGCCCTGCTTGCCGCATCTGCCGGTATCGGCTTTGGTTATTTGTTGCGCATTTTGATTTCTCTTGGTAAGAAGGGTTCCATTGAACTTGACATCAAACAGATGGAACTTGCTTCCAAAGGGGAGGCTCAGCGAATTATTTCAGAGGCTGAGACTCGAGGAGAAGAAATTATTCAAAAAATTCAGAAAGAGTTCAAGGAGCGTGATGAGCGAGTGAAGAAAACAGAAGACCATTTGATTAAAAAAGAAGAATTTCTCGATAAACGTGTGTTTGATTTAGATAAAGAAGCGGAGGATTTGAAGAAAAAAATCATGGAAACTTCCTCTCTACAAGAAAGGGTGGCGGTATTGGTCGAGACACGACAGAAGGAGTTGTCAAAAGTGGCTAACTTATCTCATGATGAAGCCAAGAAAGAACTTTTGGACACTGTTCAAAAAGAAGCCGAAGAAAATCTGCTTGTGCGCGTGAAAAAACTTGAAGCCGAGGGTGACAAAAAGCTGGAGGCTCGCGCCAAAGAGATTCTTTCCACCGTGATTCAAAGATTGGCGGTATCTACGGCAAGCGCGATGATGGGTACAACAGTGTCTCTGTCATCCGATGAATTGAAAGGTAAGATTATTGGGAAAGAAGGAAGAAACATTCGGGCTTTTGAGCGTGCCACTGGCGTGGAGGTTATAGTGGACGATACCCCAAATTCCATCACTCTTTCCTCGTTTGATCCGGTGCGCAGAGCCGTGGCTAAAATGGCGCTTGATAACCTAATTCTTGATGGACGTATTCAGCCGGCTAAGATTGAAGAGTTTGTGGAAAAGGCCATAGCCGACACGAATATAATCATTAAAGAAAAAGGTGAACAAGCGGTTGTCGAATGCGAAGTTTTTAATTTAGATCCGAAACTCGTTTCGCTTTTGGGTCGTCTGCATTTTCGTTCAAGTTATGGACAGAATGTCTTAGATCACTCAATAGAGATGAGTCATTTGGCGGGCATGATAGCGCAGGAACTTGGCGCGGATGTGGCCACTGCCAGAGCAGGCGCACTGCTTCACGATATTGGCAAGGCCCTAGATCATGAGGTTTCTGGTACTCATGTCGATATTGGTCGTAGAATCCTAGCTCGATTCAATATTTCCGAGAATATTATTAAGGCTATGCAGTCGCATCATGAAGAATATCCATATGAAACAATTGAATCTGTCATCGTGCAGACTGCCGATGCTATCTCGGGTTCGAGGCCTGGCGCTCGTCGGGATACTGCGGAGCGTTATCTCAAACGTCTCGAGGATTTGGAGGCAATTGCTCTTTCGTATGAAGGCGTGGAAAAGGCATATGCTCTAGCTGCCGGTCGTGAAATTCGCATTTTTGTTTTCCCTGAAAAAGTTTCTGACTTGGAAGCTAAACAAATGGCTAGGGATATGGCTCTTCGCATAGAAAGTGAGCTTAAATACCCGGGTGAGATTAAAGTTAACGTGATTCGTGAAGCTCGCTCAATTGAATTTGCCCGTTAAAAGCTTCCAGCCTCCACGGCTGGTCCGCCTCTGGCGGAAAAAAATGGCTTAGTATATAATTAAATGCGAGTCTATTGATACTTTAGATTCAGAATTATTAAATAAAAATAGCAGAAAATGAATAAGGCAGATATCGTAAACGCAGTACACGGAAAGCTCAATGGTACCAAGGTTCAGGCGGAGGAAGTCGTTGATACCGTCATTGATTTAATCATCTCTACTCTCAAGAAAGGAGGCGAAGTTTCAATTGCCGGTCTAGGCATCTTTTCAACCAAGGTTCGCGCCGCTCGCCAAGCTAGAAATCCTCGCACCGGCCAATCTATCTCGGTTCCCTCAATGCGAGTACCCAAGTTTCGTCCAGCCAAAGGGCTTAAAGAGGCGGTTAAATAGCTTCTTTCTAGTTAGAAAACAAAAAACTCCCGCAACTTTGTTCGGGAGTTTTTTGATGCAAAAAAATGAATATAAACAAAAAAGCCCTTGGATTTTCCAAGAAGCTTTTTATTTTACCGTGTTCGATGAGTGATCGAACTTTCGCGTTTCGCGAAGCTTGGGAGGATTTTCCCAAGAGCGCCGTTTGAATTTCAATGGCCAGCGCCCGGCCACTTTGCCTAGTTTTACGACATAGGCTTGTCGTTCCCCGGGGTTTTAGCCTCTGGGGTGACGGCCTTGCCCGGGAAAGCTAGAAAGGATCTGGGAGACTTCCAAAGAGCCGGATAGACCCTTCGTTGAGATGAGGGAAATATTTACCCTGTTTGGGTGGGGAAAACTGTGCGACCAATTCGCACTGAACATTTTCGAGTTCCCCATAAACTACCACTTCCCTAGCATGCCCAAATCGCGCGAAAGTCTCCCATGCTTTGGCTAAAGCAAGGCTAAACTTTTCGCAGCGGACGTGCTCTAGCCTCTCTCCAACCTTATCTCCAATTACCGTGACTTCATAATGTAGGTACATATTTCCTCCTTGATATTTGGTTAGTAAGAACTGTTTCTGACTTTCTGTAGACAGTATATCATAGCGAGATTTATTTGTCAAATAGTTTAGACCAAAATAGCATTTTGAAATAAGAAATTATTGGATTCTGTGGAATAGATTTGACACAGATTAAAAATAGCCCTAATATTAAGCCATATGAAGGACAAGCTAATTTCAATAGGATTCTCGAAGAATGAGGCCCAAATTTATTTGGCATTATTGGAGCTTGGAAAGGGAACGGTTTCGGAGATAACTAGAAAGGCTTATTTAAACCGGACAACCGGATACGACGTGCTTGATGGGCTTGTTACGAAAGGGCTTGTGTCGGTCTCGGGCAAGAAATCTAGGCAGGAATATATTGCGGAGACGCCCGACAAAATTGAGGCTTTACTAAAAAGCGAGATCGGCGAAAAAGAAAAAAATCTGAAAGAAGTGGGAGATATTATCCCTGAATTAAAATCGCTTCATAATGTTGCTGGAAGGCCGAAGGTGCGATTTTACGAAGGAATGCAGGGTTTGATTGATGTTTACGAGGATACTCTGACTTCTTCGGAGCCGATTCGGGCTTATGCCAATGTTGACGATATGCATAAGGCTTTGCCGAATTATTTTCCAAATTATTATGAACGTCGATCCAGCCGGGGAATTTCGATTAGAGCAATCATTCCTAAAAACGCGGTGGGCGAGGAGCGCGCAAGCAAAGACAAAGAAGAAATGCGCGAATCAACGTTGATTCCGTCCGATAAATTTTATTTTTCGCCGGAAATCAATATTTATGACAATAAAGTAATGATCGCTTCGTGGCGCGAGAAGCTTGGAATTATCATCGAAAGCGCGGAAATCGCTGATGCTATGAAGAAGATATATGAACTGGCGTGGGCAGAAGCGAAGAGACTGGATAAATATACAGATTAACCTTGAATTAATATATAATGCACTTTCAAAACAAATATATTCCACGTAGTAATTTTTGAAATGGTCTGGAAATCTCGACCAGAGCCGATTATCTAATTTGAAAATGTGACTGATACATATTTGTTCGCATACCAGCAATACACTTATAACTCGCTATAGCGTATTATAGATGTATGGGAAGATTGGAAGAAGAGAATAGAAAAAGGGTCAAACGCGGAGAGATCCAGAGATTGATTTTGAATTCGGTAAAAGTAGCAGGAATTTTGAGTATCGGGTTAGTCGCCCCTCAAGTTATTGGGGCGATGGGAAAGCTCGGACTTATTTCTAATAAACGTCAGGGAGAAATCGTACGATCTTCGGCAAGTAAATTGGTTAAAAAAGGATTACTCGAATATAAAGATGGCAGATACGAACTTACCAAAGATGGAGAAAAGAAATTAAGATTATGGGAACTTCAAGAATACCAAATCAAACGCCCGCATAAATGGGACAAGAAATGGCGAGTAATCATCTTTGATATTCCGGAGAAAAAGAAAAAAGTACGACATCAAATTCGTCATCTCTTTATTTCAGCCGGTTTCTTCAGATTGCAAGATAGTGTCTGGGTCTATCCTTATGATTGCGAGGATATTATAGGACTGCTGAAAACAGATTTAGGTGTTGGGAAAGATCTTTTGTATATGATTGTCGATGAAATAGAAAATGACAAGTACCTACGAGAATATTTTGATCTACTTTAACTTAACATTTTATTATCACAGTGCTACATCGTGCTGCATCTATTAACTACGATCGTGAGTAATAGATGTAAAAATATGATATGCGCAATATATTAGTTGCAGAAAATGTTACATATATAAATAAGCATGAAACTATCGGACCCTATATTCTTCCCTTATTTTCTTTACCTCTTTTTCTTCTACGCTCTCATTTTGAGCTTTGGCTTTTTTCCCAAGATCGGCTAATTCTTGTGGTTTCAGTGCGTATAACCCCGTCACTCTTTTTTCTAAATGTTCACAAGTATTGAATGTCGGGTTTTCCAAAACTTCGGAGAGAAGAATTTCCAAAATGAAACCGATGTGCGACCCTGGGCCGGTATTTGTAAGTTTCATAATTTCTGCGCCGCCCACAACAAGCTGCTTGACGGAAATCGGATCACGCATAGCCTCTTCGATCATCGATTTATATTTGCGTAGACGAAATGGAGTTTCTTTTGGTCGGCCGGTGCCGATGCGATCACAAACGCGCAGATCAACAAGGTCCCAGATCAAATCAGCCCCCACATTTCTGACAATGCGGCGCACGGCGCTCAAGGTAATCTTCTCGGTATCCGAAAAGAACATGTGCCAGCGCACAAGTTTTACTGATTTTTCAATAATATCTTTCGGATATCGCATGTTTAAGAGAATTTCTCTCGAAAGTCGAGCGCCAAGGACTTCATGATTGTAGAATGTCCACTGATCATTAATGCGTTTCCGCGTGTGAGGTTTAGCTACATCGTGAGCGAAAGCTGCCAAACGCACATGGAGTGAAAAATTCTTTTTAGCGGCGTGATTAAGCGTGCGAAGCAAGTGTTCCCAAACGGTATAAGCGTGCGCTTGGTTTTGTTCCATTCCTATCCCCTTCTCAAATTCCGGTGAAATAAAGTTCAGAAGTCCAAGGCGAGAAGCCATGTCAAGAGCAATGGCGGGAGTATCCGACATAACTATTTTTGTGAATTCATCGCGTATGCGTTCACGGGAGATATGGGCCAAAAGTCCGACGTGTTTCATAATTGCCATTTGAGTTTCGTGTTCTATGGCGAAGTTTAATTCACTTGCCAAACGGAGTGCTCGAAACATTCGCAGGGCGTCTTCACCAAATCTGTCTCCCGGTTTCCCAACGGTGCGGATGAGTTTTTTTCTTATGTCATCCATACCCCCAAAGGGGTCAAGTAACTCTCCTGTTTTGATATTGTGAGCAAGTGCATTCATGGTGAAATCTCTACGCGCCAAGTCGTCTTCTATTGTTTTGCCCCACTCCACTTTGTCTGGTCGGCGAAAATCAGAATATCCCGCCTCGAGACGATATGGCGTGATCTCTACTACTTTGAGAGTTTGGTTTTCCGTTTGTTCATTCACGATTCCTACCGTGCCGTACTCATTTTCATAAAATGTTTTTGGAAATAAATTAATTATTTCTTCAGGTTTTGCTTTAGTGGCAATATCCCAATCTTTGGGTATTCGGCCTATAACCAAATCACGCACGCATCCACCCACCAAAAAATTTTCAAATCCGGCGCCATCAAGCACCTGTGAGATATTTTTTATTTCTTCTGGGATATCAAGTTTGTATTTCATGTTTGTCATTTGAAATTGAAAATTGTAAATTGAGAATTAATATTTGTGCCCCCAGCAGGAATCGAACCCACATCATCTGTTCCGAAGACAGATACTTTATCCATTAAGCTATGGGGGCGCCTATGAATGCGAAGTGGTAACATCGCTATCCTACATCAAAATTCGATTTTTTTCCTTTAATGCGTTATTATCCTTTGCATTGCGGCCATGGTTTAGTGGCAGGACGGCTCCTTGCCAAGGAGCAGGCGCGGTTTCGATTACCGCTGGCCGCACCGGAGTGTATGAGTACATCACTCCGGGCATTCAAAATGAATGCCTGCGAGCAGTCATAGTTTTTCATTACGGAGTGTAGTACAGCGGTAGTATACACGCTTCGGGTGCGTGAGACCCGAGTTCGATTCTCGGCACTCCGAATTTTGCACTCCGGTAGATAGATAGCTAGACGGGCTCGCCCGCCGTAGCTTTAGCGAAGGCGGGGCGTAGTATAGTGGTAGTATATGTGCTTTGGGAGCACAAGGTTCGAGTTCGATTCTCGGCGCCCCGACAGAATTTAAAAATATTCGGAGTATAGTATAGTGGCAGTATACATCCATGGGGTGGATGCGGCTCCGGTTCGATTCCGGGTACTCCGACAAGAGGCATAAGCGGGATTAGTTTAGTGGTAAAACGACAGTTTTCCAAACTGTAGTCGGGAGTCCGATTCCCCCATCCCGCACTTAAATAACGATATTTTCGATCAATTCCACCCTGGCATTTCTATTTTGCTGGTCAATTTTGACTGTTACAAGATCCAATTGCCAATCGCAATCCAATTTTCTATCTAATAGATATGTTTGCATCGCTCTCGCCAATCGTTTGAGTTTCCATGGATGCATGTTGTCCTCTGGCCTATATCCAGCTGTATTACTGGTGACACTCTTTACCTCTATAAAATGAATTGAACCCTTCTTTTTAGTCACAATATCTATTTCTCCCCATTTCTTAAGATAATTTCTTTCTAGAATTTCAAATCCT